>CAYQRA010000024.1:1997-20971 GCA_964419315.1 uncultured Saprospiraceae bacterium
TGCACTGGACGCGGTTAAGGCGGGTTTGGCGATGCAGCAGTTTATGCGATTGCGAGGCCAAAAACAAGCGGCGGCTAATTTGCCTTTTTGTAAAATGCGTCTGGGGATTCATACGGGACCTGTGATTGCGGGAGTAGTGGGCAAGAAAAAATTTGCTTACGATATCTGGGGCGATACCGTCAATCTGGCCAGCCGAATGGAAAGCTCTGGGGAGACCGGACAAGTAAATATTTCTGAAGCAACCTATGCATTGGTTAAAGAAAAATATACTTGTGAATTCCGTGGAGAATTAGCTGCCAAAAATAAAGGAAAAGTAGGCATGTACTTTGTTCGATCTTAAAAAAAGATTGTTCGCTATTACCTGCCAGTAATACGCGGATATAAATGTAGGTCTCCTGACCGACACCACTCTCTGTTTGGTGAAATCAATGGAATGTTTAGGATTCGAAGTCGGAGACCTCAACCTTGAGTTTGTCAGAGAACCCTAGTTTTAGGAGAGGCTTGACGAATAAAATCTTCCTCTAGAACGATTGCCATATTTTTCAATAAAAAATCAGCATCAGAAAAGTCAAAACACATCGGTGGTTTGATCTTTAAAACATTATGAAATGGTCCGTCTGTACTCATCAGAATTCCACGCGCGCGCATCCGATTGGCGAGGTAGCTGGCCGCTGCTGGAGCAGGGGCTAAAGTTTCCAAATCTTTGACCAATTCTATTCCCAAAAATAAACCATGTCCTCTGATGTCACCAATGATTGGAAAGCGTTTTTGCAATTGGCTAAAACCATTTTTTAAATACTTGCCCACCGCCAAAGCATTGGCTTGTAAGTCCTCTTCTTGTACAATTTCTAAAACCTTTTGCCCAATGGCACAGGAAACTGGATTGCCGCCAAAGGTGTTGAAATACTCCATGCCATTCGCAAACTCTTCTGCTATTTTTTGCGTAGTGACGACTGCGGCCAGCGGGTGTCCATTGCCAATCGGTTTGCCTAGCGTAACAATATCTGGAACCACTTCTTGCAATTCAAAAGCCCAAAATTTTTCTCCAACTCTACCAAATCCCACTTGCACTTCATCCGCGATACAAACACCCCCTGCTGCGCGAACATGTTGGTAAGCTGCTTTTAGAAAATCCTTGGGCAAGACGATTTGACCGCCACAACTGATGATACTTTCACAAAGGAAACCAGCAATATCTCGTCCAGTATTTTGTATTTTTTGGATCGCATTTTTTACCGTCGCAGCGTATTGCTTGCCAGCAGTTTTGGGATCTCGGTATTGCCCACGATATACATCTGGAAGCGGAACGATATGAGTGTGTGGGGGCGCACCGGCGCCTCCTTTGCCATCAAATTTATAGCTGCTTACCTCAATGCAAGCACCAGTATTTCCATGATAACCAACTTCGATTGCGACTAGGTCTTTTTGTCCAGTAGAAGCCTGAGCCATACGCATGGCTAGTTCATTGGCTTCGCTACCAGAATTGACAAAATGAACAACGGATAAGGCTGGCGGGAAGGTGGCCAATAAACTTTCTGCAAACTGAATGATGTTTTCGTGCAGGTAGCGAGTATTGGTATTTAAAAGCCCCATCTGTTGCTGTGCAGCTCGTACTACTTTGGGATGTTGATGACCAACATGGGGAACATTATTGGCGGTGTCTAAAAAACGACGACCGGTTTGGTCATATAGGTATTGCTGAAAAGCCCTTACGATGTGTAAAGGTTCTTTATAGGAAATACTCATGCTTTTCCCCAGATGCTCTTTCCTAATTTTTAGGATTTCTTGGGTGCTTTTACTTTTTTTATTTTTGGGAAAAGGAGGAAAGAATGGACTAGGATCTGGACAAATACTTTTCCAAGTTGGTAGTTCTTCGGGAAAGGCTACTCCCGGAAAATCTCCACTCTTTTCCAAAGTATCAAGAAGGACTTGGAAATGCAAATGAGGCGGCCAGTTGCCATTAATAGGAGCTGCGCCAATACTTGCTATTTTTTGACCACTGCGAATAAGCATTCCTTTTTGGAGTCCTTCTAAAGAATCCAAACTCAGGTGGCCATAGAGCGTGAAAAAGGTAAGCGCTTTGGAGACCTGATGTTCTAGAATTATAGTAGGGCCATAATCACCAGCTTGATCATTATTTTGAAAACTGTGAACGATGCCCTCAAGCGGTGCAAAGATTTCGGTGCCTGCCGGCGCCCAAGCATCCATGCCCAGATGTGCGGTTCGCCATTGAGCACCGCTATTGCCTTCAACTTGATAGGCATCAGTGGTGTAGATGGGGCGGTATTCTAAATAACCACCAAGTGCAATATCGATGTCTTGATCTTCAAAAAATCTATTAAGCGTTTTTTGAAAATTTTTGATCGAACTGAATTTGGCATTATTGCCAAGAATCGGACTCGCTACACTTAGATCCATTGCTCCGATTTTTTTGTGATTAAAATCTAGGATAGCGGAAAGCGTATTTTGTTGATCTTTTATCCAATCTTGAAAGGGTCTTTGTTTTGGGCAGGGTGTTAATCCACAACTTTGACGAAAAGTATAATGGGCCAATGCAGGTGGAATTTGATGCATTTTTTTGAGCAAATCCCAAGCTGGTTTTTCACTGATTAGCAAATAGGTATTATTGGGCTCTTCCTGTTTTTTTAAAGCGGCATTGCTGACACTTAATAATAATCGGGCAGCGATTAGTGGAAACAAAACGGCCAACTCTTTTTTTGTTACCGGGAAAATCTGATGGTAAGCTTTTAGCACCTGAGCGAAACCCAATAATGGATCAGGAAGAAACATACCAGCATAGGCACAGGCAATCGCCAATTCGTTGATGGTCTCCGTGTAGAGGGCATCCCCGAAGTCGATCACCCCAGTAATTTGTGGATGCAGTGTATCTTGATTGCACAATAGATTGTGCTCGTGGGCATCATTATAATTGACGCTTTTACGAAGGGAAGACAAATGGGGGAGTGCTTTTTGATCAAATAAATCCCAAAAATAATCTGCGATGATTTGCTCCTCAGGGTTTTGCATATAGGAGCGATATTTTTTGCTAGCGTCCACCTCGGAGGGATTCCATTTATAAAAGCGATGTGCTGTTGGATGATCGAAGTCCGCGAGGTGTAGAGAAAGTAAAGCTGCTGTTTTTCCCCAGTTTTCTAGCACTTGAGGACTGCGTGGATTAACCTCGGCCAGCATTCTGCCCGGTACCCATTTTTGTAAGCGGATAAATTGTTTTTGCGCTAATTGGATGTATTCCTGCCCGTTTAGCGTAGGTATTGACTGCGGCGTTTTAAGAGGAATTCCAGATGTCGCGAGATGCTTTAGGATGGCTATTTCAAAATCAATCTCCTCAATGGGAGTATCTGGTCGACTTATTTTTAGCGTGTATTCTTGTCCATCATCGCTTTTTAGGTAGAAATTAAAATCTACTTCTCCCGGAAGTTTTTTCAATGCTCCGGTCAGCCCATAATATTGAGAAACATATTGAGTCGCTATGGAAATTGAGGTTTCGGAGGTCATAGGGTTCATACTAGAAAAGAGTTAATATTTATCAGTCACGATAGGCGGAAATATCGACTGCAACTTAAGTAATTCTAGAGAAGGGACATATTTCTTGGTCTAGATTTTTTGACTGTTTTGGCTTTCATCCGCTTTTGCTAAGCTCGGATTCAAATAGAAGAAGATTAATGACTGTTTTCAAACAAGACTTTTGCAGGAAGGTTAGGTTTTGACCTGTTCTTGTTAGCTCTATTCTCGGGTAAAGCAGAGAAAACTTATAAAAAGTGCCAGAGAAGAAAAGAAAAGGAAGTGGGTAAGAGATTGATAATCAGCAATTTAAATTATTTTTTTAAATATTTGAAAAAAATTGAAATTAAATAAATCTATTAACTGTATTTGGCAGGATTATAGCATGTATATTTTTAACTGCTATACAATTTAAAAAGATGCCTAAGATTTCCTTTTCCAGTGATTTAGAGGTGTTAGTCTCGATATTTGCTTCTAATATTCCACATCTTGCGGTCTATGACCCAGGAGAGCGATTGCATTGGAATAGCCCCAAATCTTTTGTTTGTTTTAAAGAAATTATTGCATTAAAGGACCATTTTGCGAAAGCGGAGGATCAAGATTTTTTCGTATTCAACCTATCTCAAGAGGATTTAGATGGCCTTTATCAACTTAGAAATGTCCACGCTTTGGTGCAAATGGAAGTGGACGCTCCCCAAGCAGGTTACCAGCGATTTTTATACATCAATAATCCCAATGGAACGATTCGTTGGCTTTTTCCCGAATCCATTGGCCAACCTTCTTTTCTAAACCTCTATAATAGTTCTGGCTGGCGTTCCCAATTGTATCGATTGGGACTGCGTTTTTTATTTAAAATTGGAAGAAAGCAAAGCGTTTGTTCTGGGAGTTTCGCGGTACGTAGTAAAGTAAGTCTTCAAACGGATCAATTGCTCAGAAATCTGGCGCATGATCATTATTCCATCTTTACGGGTACCACCAGTGCTTCCCGCAAAGCTATTCTGGAAGTCAACCAATACGGAGATTCCCAGTGGTTTTTGAAAATTCCCATTGGAAAAGAAGCTTATAAAAGCTTAGCAAATGAAAGTAGCGCCTTGGAAACGCTAAAGGTTTATCCACTGAAATATAGCAGACTTCCCAAGGTTCGACCAGTAGGGAATGGGGTCTTATTGGAAAATATCAAACCAAAGCATTTTTCAAAATCCCTAGATTTATCGCCGCTACATTTGAAAGTCTTGTCGGAATGGTATGCTATCAAATCTGATGAAAAAAAGATCCAAGACCTTCCGGTCTACCACGAAATCAATCAACAACTCAATACGCTCCAGCAATTTTCTGGAGCTATCGAAAAGCCTTTCACCGAGGCACAAGTTCATAAAGTTATCCATCTTTTAGGAGAGTTAAACCAAAATTTTTCCTACGAAAAACCAGTGCTTCTCGCATGGACTCATGGTGATTTTACGCCTTGGAATATGTACCATGGTAAGGAACAATTGCATGTCTATGATTGGGAAATGGCCCGAGAAGAAATGCCTTTGCTCTTTGACGCTTTTCACTTTGTTTTTCAATCCAGCATATTGATCAAGCGCCAATCTTGGGAAGAAATTGCTCAGGAATTGAATAAGCTAAAAGCCAGTCCACAAGTTCAAGAATGGCAAAAGCAAGAAGCCTTTGATTTTGAGAGACATCTCCAATTTTATTTGCTCTACACGGTGTCTTATTACTTATCGAGATACTTGTTTCAAAAACCCTTGCACGAGCAAGCAGCTTGGTTACTGAATATCTGGGAAGCAGCATTGACCAGTAGGAGTAAAAAACGAAAAGCACCTATTGCATCTGATAACAAGGAAGAAAACGTTTTGATGCTTAAAGATATCGAAGGTTAGCGGAGCTTCGCGATCCTTCTGAAATAAATATTTGTACGACGACAACATACATTTAATACATGAGAAATAGATTTAAAAATACAAGATTATTAGTACTGGCCCTTGGCCTGTTTTTGTTGGGGTCTTGTCGTTCCCCTCGTCTTTTTGAAAGCGCTTATCCTTCTCCCACGAGTTATCAAGAGTTTTTAGCCAAAACCAAAAAGTCATCGACCCTCAGAGCGGGGGATAAAATTACCATTAGTATTTATGGCCACGATAATTTGAGTATTGGTTCGATCAATACGATATATACGACCGAAGAAAGTACCGGACGATGGATTGTTTTAGATGAAGAAGGAGAAGTTAATTTGCCAAAGATTGGCCGAGTGAGTTTGAAGAATTTGAACCTCAAAGAAGCGGCTTATTTTTTAGAACAAAAATACCGATTTCACCTACAAGATCCAGTGATTAACGTAAGAGTACTCAATCACTTTATTACGGTGCTTGGAGAAGTTAAGACGCCGGGGAAATATCGAATTGATAATGAAAAGGTGAGTATTACTGAGATTTTGGGAGAAGCGGGAGGAATGACTGAATATGCAGAATTTACTGAAATACAATTGATTCGAGAGCATAATGGAATGCCGATGTCGGTAATCGTAGACTTTAGTCGCTTTGAAAGTTTGGCAGAAAAAAATGCGGTTTTACAACCCGACGATATCGTCTATATTCCACCTAGCAAAAAGAAAAAATCAGATGAAAATTTAAATAAAGCATTACCGATTTCTGGGATATTATCTGGAGTCGCCATATTGGTTTCCGTTTTTTTAAAATAGAATTTACATTAAACCATTTAGAATAAACGCTAGCAATTAGCGGGAAAAATGAATTTACAAAAAGAGTTTCGTACACTGATATTGCCCGTATTTCGCGGCTTGCCATTTATCGTCTTGATAATGGCTGTTGCTTTTTTTATAGCTAATCACTTTTTGGCTTATGCCAAACCAATGTATCAAGCCAGTGCCGCTATCAAATTGGACAATAGAGATCTTGGTTTACAAAATTTTGAGATTTTTGAAAACGGAAAAAGTCCAGCTTTTACCAATAATTTTCTTACCGAAGTAGAACTCTTTCATTCGACCAATCTAATTCGCAAAGCATTTGATAGTTTGAATTTTGACCTTTCTTTTTTTAGAATGGGTAAAATGAAAACGACTGAACTTTATAGGGAAATCCCTTTTGAAATTGACTATGAGGTGCTTGGAGATAAGGCTTATGATCGCCCCTTTTATCTAACCTATGCCGGAGAAGATCAATTTTATTTTTCGACGATTGAAGACCGACAAGGGAAGAAAATTTCTTGTGGGAAAAAGTACTCCTCCGCCAGAGCGCAAATCTCTTTTGAACTCAATAAAAATAAGACTTTACTAGCAGCTAAACCACATGTCCTAAATTTAGGAGATAAATTTTCTTTTCAGATAAATTCTACTGAAAAATTGATGGAAGGGGTTGATAAAAATAACCTATTTGTCAAACCCATCGATAAAGAAATTTACATCGTCAAAGTCTATTACCAGCATGAAATTGCTGAAAAAGCAGCCTTGTTTGTCAATGCACTCATCGACGCTTATCTGGCCGAAGACCGAGAAGTAAAAAATAAAAGAGCACAGACTACCTTAGATTTTATTGATGACGAAATTGCTACGGTTGAAAAAGAATTGTACCGGGCAGAAAAAGCCTTGGCAAGATTTAGAAAAAAATATGGGGTGATCAATACCACCCAAGAAACGGATGCCATGCTGCGGCAATTTAATGAATACACCAAAGAAAAATTGCACTACGATATTCAAGAAGTTGAATTGCGCAATGTCTTTGATTTTTTATCTAGCGACCGTTCCCTCTCTGGTTTTTCACCAGACTTTAGAGCACTCAATGACGAAGTGATGCAAAACACTTATGTCACTATGAAAAATTTGGAGTTGGAAAGAATGGGCTTATTGTCGAAGCATTCTTTACAAAGTTTAGAAGTCAGTACGGTCAATAATAAAATTAATGCCCTAAAGGAATTTACCAAAGAAAGTATAGAAAAGAAATTGATCAATATTACAGGAAAAAAAGATGAAGTAGCAGCCTCGATCAAAGAAATGGAAAAGGAGTTTAAATTGATTCCTGACAAAGAACGAAGACTATTGAGTCGAGAAAGAGAATTTCAATTACAAGAACAAACCTATAAACTCTTAGTCAATAAAAGATCTGAATTGGGGGTGGTACAATCTTCTAATGTATCTTTCCATAAGGTGATCGATTATGCCACGCCACCCAAGAAAACCATTTCTCCAAACAAACCCTTGATGATCGGTTTGGCGCTTTTGGTGGGTCTAATCATCGGTTTGTTTTTTGCCTATGTCTGGCATTTTTTTAGAGCACGTTTAAACGCCGTAGTGGAAATTGAAGAGTTGATGCAAATCCCCGTACTGGCTGCTGTTCCAAAAATCAAAAAGAAAGCTTTACCGACCGAAGCGGTCTTGCCGCTGTTTCGGCAAATGCAAGAAGAAGGACTAATCAGTGGCGGTAAAATTATCACCATTAGTTCTACCGTCGATGGAGAAGGAAAATCTACGATCGCTTCCGCCTTGGCCCAATTGATGTCTGGCTATGGCAAAAAAGTGCTCTTGGTCGACATGGATTTTGATGCCCCCAACCCTGCGTACGCTAAAGAAGCTGCCGCCGCTTTGGGCTTTTCAGATTACCTCCAACAAAAGAATATCGACTCTTCGACACTAGGTAGCTTGCCCCTCAATGGTGCGGCCTTACTGCGTTTAGGACGCGATCAAAAACCCTCTTCTGTAGCAATCTCTTCGCCTTCTACGGAAGTGTTTTTTCGCCATCTGCGCACAGAGTATGATGTTCTCTTAATTGATACACCACCCTTGAAAAATAAGGAATATGCCTCCGCCATTTATCAACATGGAGATGTGAATTTGATGGTTTTTAAAAAGAATAAAACATTCCTCCGCGAATTGAAAAAAATTGAAAATGACCTAGCTACTTGCTCGGTTACTAATAATTATGTAGTGCTAAATGGCTTTTAAAAAAAGGCCTAATGCTAATACTCCCTTGCTAAAAAGATGAATTGCAATGATGCAAAAATTAACTCAATTGGTATTGAAGTTTCGCACCGGAGGCATCGTCCTTGCGGACCAAGCCCTAGTGAGCGGTAGCAACTTTTTACTTGGGGTACTATTGACCAGAGAATTAGGTTTAGATGGATTTGGTACCTATAGTTTGCTTTGGATGGGCGTACTTTTTGCCTTGAGCTTTAGTCAAGCTTTTATCGTTCAACCCATGCTGAGTTTGGGGCCCAAACAGAATATGGACGAATACCTGCCCAGCGTTTTTACCATTCAATTATTGATTAGTTTTCTCGCTGGAGTACTAGCAGTTCTTACTTTGAGTCTATCCAGTTACTTCAATCTTTTGCCCGAAACGGGTGCTTATTTACTTTGGTTTCCGGTCTTGATTGCTTGTTATCTTTTTTATGATTTTTGTAGGAAATATTTCTTTCTCACCCAAAAATCAGAATGGGCTTTGTTTATTGATGGCCTTTATGTGCTAGTCCTTTTTGCACTCTTACTTTGGAAAGCTTGGACGGCAGAACTGACGATTGCTTGGACGGTCAATGCCTTGATCATCGCTCAAACGGCAGCCATTGCATTGGCGATTTGGAAACTCCCCCGACCAACGAGGAATCGGGCAAGACTTCTAAAAGTAAGCCTCCAACATTATCACTTTTCTAAATGGTTACTGGGCACCGCTTTACTACAGTGGTTCTCTGGCAATTATTTTTTGCTAGCGGCTGCTGCACTTTTAGGCGCTGCTGCTCTTGGTGCTTTACGGATGGTACAAAACGTTGTTGGCCTCTTGCATGTTTTGTTTTTGGCAATGGAAAACCTTATTCCAATTCAAGCCGCAAGTACCTACCATCAAGGAGGGATAGATAAATTGAGAGCCTACCTTTGGAAAATTAGTCTCCAAACGGGAGCCCTTACCTCGCTGATTTTAGTGGGCTTGATGCTGGCCTCAAAAAGTATTTTATTCTTTCTCTATGGAGAAGTTACCAATGGTTACTCTTTTGTTTTGATTGGTATGGCAATGATCTATTTTTTGGTTTTTATTGGACATCCCCTACGTTTTGCTTTGCGTACGCTGGAAAATACGCAACCTATTTTTTGGGCCTATTGCTTAAGTGCTGCTTTTACGATTTTGGCCGCTTATCCATTGGTTGGAAGATTGGGCCTCACCGGAGTACTCATCGGACTATTTCTCACTCAACTCATAACCCAGTGCGTTTATTTTTTTTACCTAAAAAAAGAAGGATTCTTTTATGAAAATTATTCACTTGGTACTCGGGAAAGCTAATCCCGAACGGATGAATGGCGTCAATAAAGTAGCACATAAATTGGCTACGGTTCAATGCGATCTAGGCTTTGATGTTTGTCTTTGGGGCATTAGCAATGACCTGATTCACAATTACCCCGAGCGCAATTATAAAACCCAATTATTTCAACAACAGAAATTTTATTGGGGTTTAGATCAAGGGCTCCTAAGCGCCATAGCGGAGCTTCCCAAGGATACGGTATTCCATTTTCATGGCGTATTTATCCGCGAGTTTAGTCTATTGGCTAAGCAATTAAAAAAATTATCCATTTCCTATATCGTCACGCCCCACGGTGCCTTAGCCAAAGCCGCGATGAAACGATCTTGGATGAAAAAGAAAATCTATTTTCAGCTTTTTGAAAAATATTTTTTGCAGAATGCGCTAGCGGTGCATGTGTTGGGCAAATCTGGTTTTGATCACCTCGGAAGCCTTTTACCCGATTGCCGAAAAGTCATTATTCCTAATGGCCAAGACCTCGATGAATTGCCCAAAATGGATCGAGTCATCAATCTATATATCCGCTTTGTCTTCTGTGGTCGCTTAGATCAACAACACAAAGGTTTGGATCTGATGTTAAAGGGTTTTGGGAAATATCTAAAAAACGGAGGTACCGGACAATTGGATTTGATTGGGGATGGTGCAGATGCTGTGGTTTTAAAACAATTGGCTATTGATGAGCAAATAACCGAGTCGGTTTGTTTTCATGGAGCAAAATATGGAATGGAAAAATGGGAATTGATCAATCGGGGAGACGTTTTTATGCATACTTCTCGAATGGAAGGTTTTCCGATTGCAGTGGTAGAAGCTGCGGGCTTGGCTTTGCCATGCATCGTTAGTGAAGCGACCAACATCGCTTCTTATATCCGTGAGGCCCAAGCCGGAATTGCGCTCGGAGAAAATACACCCAAGCAAATTGCGGAAGCAATGAGTCAAATGGAATTATTATTTCGAAAAAATGAATTGCGGGAATTGGGCCGCCATGCCCAACAAATGATTGCCACCACTTTTAATTGGCAAGAAATCGCTAAGAACCTCTTTCAATTATGTGCTGGCGCAAGTAATGAAAATTTGCAAACCTCTAAAAAAGCGGAGGTTCAAGTTACCAAAGAACATGTCAGATAGTTGGGCCAACATATCATCCAAGCGGATCGGGCAAATATTGCTCATCGTATTACTGCTCATCATTGGATTGCGGATCACGAGTTATTTTACCCTCTTTCCTTCCTCTGTTGCCATCACTCGAGTAGTGAAAATTCTGCTGCGATTGGTGATGACTGGTGGTTCAGTTGTTTTGCTCTACCTTCTCAAATATAGAAAAGAAGGCTATGAAGTGCAATACCAAATGGCCTTGCCCCTGACTTTTTATTGCCTCTATCTATTCCTAGGGCTAGTTTCTGTTTTTTGGACTACCAACCTTGGGTTTACCCTTTTACAATTGGTGATGACTTTCGAAAGTCTGGTTTTCGTTTTGGTGTTTTACCAATTGCTTGGTCGGTATGAGCAGGTGTATACTGCAGGAGAACCTTTATTTGGCTGGCTGGTAAATCGTTCGGTTTTTGTAATTGGTTTGGTTTTTATTTATGGCTTTTTCTTTATTCCTGAGACCTTTGCCAGAGGAACTCATGGTGGGGCAGTACAACGGCTAGGAGGTTTTATCATCAATCCCAATGAGTTAGGGATGTTGGCAGTAATAGGAGCGGTAACCGTGTTTATTGAGTTTTTAGAAAAAAGGAATTTAATCTATAATGCACTAGCGATGGTGGCTTGTGTGGTGATGCTGCTCCTGACCCAATCTCGATCTTCCTTAGGCGCTTTTATGTTGATTGGCGGGATTTTTGTCTTAATGACGAAGAACTATTGGGTTAAAGTTGGCTCCATAGTCGGTGCTGTTTTTGCTATTCCCATAATAGTGCAAACGATTATCCTCAAGCAAGGGGATGTCGAAGAGGTAATGAGTATGACTGGTCGGCTTCCGTTTTGGAAAGATTTAATTACCGATGGATTTACTCAGAGTCCTATTTTAGGCTTTGGTTTTATGAGTATTAGCCCCAATACTTTCTCCAATAAATTTGACAGCATCCACGCCTACGCTGCCTCAATGACCCATAATACTTTTATTCAGGTTTTGATTAACCTGGGCTTAGTCGGAGCCCTGATCTGTCTGATGCAAATGGTGCTTACATTTTATGCGATCGGAATTAGTGAGAATAAGAAAATGAAATTACTGTCTTTGTCTATGCTTATTCCGTTGATTATCAATTCTACTACGGAGTTTGGAATATTCGGAGAATCAAATTATGGCATTCTCTTTTATCAATTTGTGATCGTCTTTTTTACTTTTCAAGTCATGCCGAAGCAGCCAAAGTTTTTTAGGACTAAAATCTAAACACATGAAACATAGAACTCAATTTGTACAATTCTTCTTTGAGCGAATTAAAAATCAAGACTATGTTTTGTTGAAACACCTTGGCGTGATCGAAGCGTATGCAGATCTTGATATTCTCCTCGACCCTAAAGAAACAGCGCTGCTAGTCCCCGGACTTTGTAATCAACCCATGGTAGAGAGTTATCAATTGCAAAAGCAAGAAACGATGTGGCAATTGTTTCTCTACTTCAAGGATGATTCTTTTTTACAAATTGACTTTCTGTTTGGATTTTTTAGAAAAGAAGTGGAATACCTAGACCAGGAAGAGGTACTTCAAGACTCGGTCATTGATGCTTCCGGTTATCGGATTTGTAGTTGTCGACACTTGATCGAACATGTATTTTTATTTCAATTACTCAATCACGCTCCCGTACCTCAGAAATATCGAGATCTGTTTTCCAAATTCAAAGAATTTCAACAAAAGGAAATAGACTTTTATCTCCAACAAAAATATGTACTTCCAGCTTTTTCTTTCCTAGCGACTGATCGTTTTGATCCGGCGATGAGAACCCAAGTTTTAAAAGGGATTTACCGCCAAAAAGGAAATGATTTTTTACAGCGTAAGTGGCGTTTATTAAAGCATACTATCGGACAGCTTTCACGCCTGTGGCCACAGCGTGGAATGACGATTACTTTCAGTGGCGTCGATGGCGCAGGGAAGAGTACCATCATTGCGGAAGTTGCCGAAATATTAAAAAAGAAATACCGACGTAAAGTTGTCGTACTCAGACATCGACCATCTATTCTGCCGATTTTGAGTGCTTACCGTTATGGCAAAAAAGGAGCAGAAGAACGTTCCATGGCTACCTTACCACGACAAGGAAAAAATGGAAGTAAATTAAGTTCTTTTGTCCGCTTCTCTTATTATTACCTCGACTATTTATTTGGGCAAATTTACGTTTTTTGTAAATACCAATTGCGCTCTTATATCATTTTATACGACCGTTATTATTTTGATTTTATCGTCGATGGACAACGGTCTAACATTGCGATTGGCGATAAGTTACCTCGGTTTTTATACCGGTTTATCTACAAACCAAAACTCAATTTATTTCTATACGCTCATCCAGATTTAATCCTGAGGCGAAAGCAAGAATTGAATAGTGAAACGATTTTGGAACTGACGGATAAATATCAAAATCTATTTAAAAGTTTATCTCATAAAGATGGTGTTGGAAAGCCTGTTTATCTCGCGATCGAAAATAACATCAAAGAAGAAACGCTAGAAACCATTTTTTCAAATTATAAAGAATTGACCGTATGATTGGATGGGTAGAAAAAATTGTTCAGCAAAAAAATCCACATTTTAAGTTTGATGAAACCGTTGACTTGCGATTGCTGTTGGCTTTGGTTTGGCGTTCCGCTTGGAAACGAATTCGAAGTTTTAAGCTTTTGTTTTATGGTCAATGGCCAGACTGTGTCTTCCTAGGTAGAGGGGTTCGTTTTTTTAATACCCGAAATATTCGCTTTGGAAAATGGGTACAATTAGAAGACCATGTTTTCTTGCAAGCCCTTGGAAAAGAGCCTATTGTGTTTGGTAATAATGTTTCTATCGGAGCCTATAGCCGCGTGATCATTTCTACTTCTTTTAATAATATGGGGCGAGGCATTCGCATTGGAAATAATGTGGGGATTGGAGAATTTGCTTATTTGGGCGGTGCAGGTGGTTTGGAAATTGGGGATGATTGTATCATTGGTCAGTACCTGAGTTGCCATCCCGAAAATCATAATTTTGAAAGTCAAGATATCCCTTATCGACTGCAAGGAGTAGATCGAAAAGGCATTCGCATCGGAGCCAATTGTTGGATCGGAGCGAAAGTTACCGTACTTGATGGCGTCACGATTGGAGACAATTGTGTAATTGCAGCAGGAGCGGTTGTGACCAAATCTATGCCCGCTAATTCTTTGCTTGGTGGAGTACCTGCAAAGGTAATTCGCTCCCTTAAAAAAGAATCTAAAGATTTAGTTTTGGAGGAAAATGACTCGCCTAAAGCCACAATACACTAGCACTTAATGGTAATCTATTTTTGTCCTAGCACTTATCCAAATAATTTCAATAGCCAATAAAATGAAGAAAATATTAGTGACGGCCTACGCCGTCAATCCCTATAAAGGGTCAGAAGATGGAACGGGCTGGAATATGATTTGCCAGATTGCCCGCTATCAAAAGGTAGTGGCCATTACGAGAGAAAATAATGAAGAAGACATAAAAAAATATTGCGAAGAAAATGACTTTGCTGGAAAAGAAAATTTGCAATTCTTATATTTTGATTGGCCTTGGTATTTGCGCTTTTGGAAAAGGAAAAACAAGGGAGCACTGCTTTATTTTTACCTCTGGCAAATGACGATTGTTCGATTTATTAAAAAACAAAAAATCGATTACGACATCGTTCATAATTTAAATTTTCATAGCGATTGGACGCCCACTTTTCTCTGGCGTTTAAAGAAACCATTGGTTTGGGGCCCCGTCGGACATCACCACCAATATCCAGCAACTTATATCCGTACTTTTTATGGAATAAAAGCGCTACTTCTGGACCGAATCAAGTGGATAACTAAACTGTTTTTCTGGAAAATAGATCCCTTTTTGTACTTGGCAAAAAACAAGGCGACTTATATCATCGGCATCAATAGTAGCGTAAAAAAAATGCTGCGCATTCCTGCTGAAAAAATGATTCTATTGCCAGCCGTTGGCGCTCACTTACCAACAGCTCCTGCGATCCCTAAAAAAGAAAAATTCGAAATCCTTTCTGTCGGCCGTTTTGTACCACTCAAAGGCTTTGACCTGACGATAAAAGCATTTTCCAAATTTTACCATCAATTACCAGAAGGACAACAAGAGAAAGTGCAATTGACTCTGGTGGGCAAAGGGCCTTTTGCTGGAGCACTCAAAGCCTTGATTAAGAAAGAAGAATTAGAAGAGGGGGTACAAGTGATTGATTGGATTGCTCAAAAAGAATTGATGGAAATTTATAAGCGGGCTTCGGTTTTTTGTTTTCCTTCTCACGAAGGGGCGGGGATGGTTGTTCCAGAAGCATTGGCTTTTGGTTTGCCGGTAATTTGCATAGATAATTATGGCCCAGGAGAATTTATTGATAAAACTTGTGGCCGGAAGGTCTTTTATGGAAAATATAAAGAGACCGTGAGAGATTTGGCCTTTCAATTGCAACAGTTATTTGTCGATTCGGCTTTGCTTCAGGAGTTGTCAAAAGGTGCGGTTCAGCATTACCAACAATATTTTACCTGGGAAAAGAAAGGCGAATGTTTTCACCAATTGTATCAATCGATTGGATCATCTAAAGAAAAAGAAGAGAATGAAAAGGATATTTTGTGTTCACCTGTTTAACGATTATAGTGGTAGCCCTTTGGTGTTTTCAACAGTGATTAAAGGATTACAGAAAAAGGAGTACGAGTGTAGTATTTTTACTTGTTCTGGTCAAGAAGGGTTTTTGTCAGGGATGAGTATCCCTTATCATTATTTTTCCTATCGCTGGTTGCCCAATCGCTTTTTGCGTTTGTTTATGTACGTTTATAGTCAATGGTCTTTATTTCTTAAGGTCAAAGCCAAAGCGGAACAGGCAGACATTATTTACATCAATACCCTTTTACCTTTTGGTGCTGCTTTGGCAGGTTGGAAAACGAATACCAGAGTGGTTTATCATATCCATGAAGTATCCATCAAACCAGCTCTATTAAAGCGTTTTTTAAAGTGGGTGGCTACCAAAACGGCGAGTGAAGTCATTTTCGTTTCTCAATATTTGGCAGGGGAGGAGGCATTGATAGGGGTTCCTTTTAAGGTAGTTCCCAATGCACTTTCTGAAAAATTTGTGGCTGCGGTCAAGCAATCAGAAAAAGAAGTAGAACGTTCCGCTATATTTAAAGTCTTGATGCTTTGTTCTTTGCGCGCTTATAAAGGAGTAGACGTATTTGTAGCGATTGCAAAGGATTTGCCAGAGCTAGACTTTGATTTGGTTTTAAATGCCAGTGAAGAAGAAATAGCGCGTTATTTTTCGGCTAGTCAAATTCCGGCAAACCTTAACTTATTTCCAAAGCAAAAAAACGTACATCCCTTTTATCAAAAAGCAGATTTGGTACTCAACCTATCTCATCCAGAGCAATGGAAAGAAACTTTTGGGATGACTCTGCTAGAGGCCATGTATTATGGTTTGCCTTGTATTGCACCTCCGGTAGGAGGGCCTGCGGAGATTATTAGGGATGGAGAAGAAGGTTTTTTGATTGATCAGCGAGAGAAAAACAAAATAGTTACTGCCATACGTCGCTTGAGTGTGGATAAGGTCATGTATCAGGAAATGTCCCAAAAAGCCCAGAAAAAGGCCCTCTGCTTTTCTGAACAACAATTAATAGTTGATGTTGATTCTGTACTAAATGCTGAGATTTTGGTAGATCCAAGGAACGAACCCAACTCTGTTTTTTAAGGCATTATTAAAAATATATTAACAATTGACTTAGCTGGCACAATAATTGGATTTATTTGAATTGTAGAGAGAAGATTCCTTCCAATATCTACGCGTTTTAGCTCAAAACCCTGTAATAACTCCCCCCTTACATTATTACCAAACTCCCCTGTATTATCCCCCAATATTAAAATCATTTGGGGCAGTTGAATATTTGACTGTCTTTGCAACAAACGCAAGATCAACGATGAAATTCAGGAAGTTAATGACAAATCTTTGTCCTAAAGAAATCCCCTTTACTACTGTAGGTTACTTAGTTTCCACTACCAACCTATCTTCCCAACACTCCTCTTTTTCGGTGCGTTCCAATCATCTACTGGATTCGTATTTCGAAAAAAATAAGACGAACAAAGCCCAGTTAGAAAGAAAACAATAGTTTTTCAATATCGAAGTCTCTTCTCCCAAGAGAGCGGTCTCTAACCCAAATACATAATACACAAACAAGCATTCCTCATGCTTTTACTCAGCATTACTCCCTCCTAATGGCTAAGTAAATTAAAGGAAAGACACATGAAATCCACGAAGAAAAAATTAGCAGTGATAGGTACAGTAGGAGTTCCCGCGAAATATGGAGGCTTTGAAACATTAGTACATTATATGGTTGAAAATCTAAATGAAAGATTTGATATGACGGTATACTGTAGTAGTGTGGCTTATAAAAGAGAAGATCAAATGGCCAATTGGAAAGGAGCAAAATTGAAATATGTTCCAATGAAGGCCAATGGTTGGCAAAGTATTTTTTACGATTTATATTCGATGGTTCATGCCTTGTTTTATGCAGATGTACTTTTAGTCTTAGGGATATCTGCTGGAATTTTTATTCCAATTCTTAAACTTCTTTGGCCAAAGAAAAAAATCATTTTAAATATCGACGGTTTGGAATGGCGACGTCCAAAATGGAATTGGGCCATCAAAAAATACCTCATGTTTAGTGAGCGGATAGCTTGTAAATATTGTGACGAGATCATCACTGATAATCGAATCCTAAAGGCCTATGCGAAGATTAGATACAATATTGACAGTCACCTTATCGAATATGGAGCAGACCACGTCAAGAAGGTAACCATTACTCAGAAAGACATCGAAAGATATCCTTTCCTCGCTGGAGAATACGCTTTTAAAGTAGCGCGCATCGAACCCGAAAATCACTTGCATGTTATCTTAGAGGCCTTTGCACTGGTGCCGAAAAATAAATTAGTGATTGTCGGTAATTGGAAAAATAGTCAGTACGGATTGGATCTTTTAGAGTCGTATAAAGATAGTGTAAATATAACTTTACTCGATCCGATTTATGAACAAAAAGAATTGGATTTATTGCGCTCTAATGCTCAATATTACTTACATGGCCATAGCGCTGGAGGAACAAATCCTTCGCTAGTAGAAGCGATGTATCTTGGATTGCCAATCTTATCTTTTGATGTGATCTACAATCGGGTAACAACTAATAATCAAGCGATCTTTTTCTCTTCTGTAGAGGAGTTGCGACAGCTTTTACTACAAATTGATAGACAACCTTTGATTGCTGTTTCTGAACAACTCAAGGAATATGCAATGAAAAGATATACTTGGCAAAGTATCTGCCACCGATACGGAAATCTCTTGGATGGTATCCCGGTAGAAACCAAACCAATGTTTAAGCGATCACAGGGTCAACGAATAAGTATCCAGAGAAATAAGAAGCAAAAAGGGGCAAGGATTTACAGCCACACCGAAAAAATTTATGCACAAGATGGAGTGATGTTTTAGTACAACCTAACATTAGATCTGACTAAATTATTTAGGAAAAGAGCCAATCTGACATTCAGATTGGCTCTTCTTGTTTTAGGGAAATAGATGCAGTCTTACCAACTGTCAATAAAACGATGCTCATCGTTTCGGTCGGTCTTTTTGGGGATACTGGCCAAAGCCATGCTAATCCATTTGCGCGTATCTGCAGGATCAATGACTTCGTCAAACTCTAGCGAAGCGGCGGCATTGATGGCCTTGCCTTTTTGATAGGCACTTCGGACTAGTTTTTCATAAAGGGCTTTTTGCGCACTAGGATCTTTTTCGGCTTCCAATTCTTTTTTATACCCCAATTGTACCGCACCTTCCAGTCCCATCGCTCCAAATTCACCCGTTGGCCAAGAGATGGTAAAAAAGGATTCGTGTAAGCTTCCTCCAGCCATCGCCATCGCACCAAGTCCATAGGCTTTACGCAAAACGATCGTAAGTAGAGGAACCCGGAGAGCAGCACCTGCCAAAAACATTCT
>CAYQRA010000025.1:0-8057 GCA_964419315.1 uncultured Saprospiraceae bacterium
GATCAGGTATTCGCCACGCACATCTTCCGTCTTGATACAAGTATAAGCCGCATCTGGGGCGGAGCCCACATAGAGTCCGGGGAGATTGGCAGCCATTGTAGACAAAACCTGTGCTCCGTGCGAGCTAGACTCATACACTTCATTATCTATATCTACAAAATCTTTTCCGGGATAAAATCGATGAGCTGCTCGGATACTATCGTAGAAAGGACTATGGTGTACACCATTGAATCCACCATCCAAAACAGCTACCAATTTGCCATCTCCACGGAAACCCAATTGATGGAGAGCCTGACCATTGAGCATAGAAATCTGATGGCTGCTATAGCCGTAATAATCATTGGTTTTAGTATAAGGTTTGAATTTACCGCGTTTTTTTACCCGTGCTTCTTTGGGCGTATAGTAGCGCCCAACATATTCTATTTCTTTGACAAAAGGAAGGGCTTCTACCTGTATTAAAATCAGGCTATCGGCTAGGATGGTCAAGGTATTGAACCACCGAGATTGATACCGAACAATGGCTCCGGTAGCTTGGACCGCTTGTAGATAATTTGGATTTACAGGGAGGTCATTTTCGATGATGGAAATGCCTTGATCGGCTCGTCTTTGGATGGCCCTTGGAGATAAAAAGGCCTCTGGTTTTAGGACACTGTATGGCGTTCCAGCTTTATCCGCTAAGCTAACCCAATACAGTGCCTGGGAATCAGCCTTAGCAAAGGAAGATCCCAGGCAGCCCCAACAAAAAAGCAAAAGCATAAAGCATTGCCTCAGTGTTGGCATTAGGTTTCTACCATGGCGACGCACGGTAAAAAAGGGGGGGGGAAGGGGATCGGGAAGAATTCGGTCTGGTGAAAGTGTAAGGGATTTGAGACCGGTTTTTGAAGATGTGCTGTACAAAGCTAGTGTTTTTATTATGTTCATGCCTAACGATTAGGCACCTTTTTTTGAATAGAAAATTTATATATAGATATCCTGCTGTTTATCAATTTACTGCGGATGATTTTTTTTCTAAAAGGCGTTTTAATTTTTCTTATAAAAAGTAGATTTGATGAAATTCAAATGGGGTATACGAACAAATACTTACCTCATTTGGGGTAGTTTAAACAAATTGATTTCAGGGGTCAAAATCTGCCTTTTAAGTCAATTCTGCATTCAACTTCCGAACAAAGTCTTTATCCAATATTTCTATCAAATTGGTTAATAGGTTTTTAAAGTCCATTTCCCTTTTGATCTTCCATTGGGTATCTTTAAAATGAGTCGGTTCGATTTTTCGTCGAGGATTGCCTTTATAAAAATCTCGTCGATGAATATTGGGAGGAGCAAGGATTGTTTCTCCACTCACCATGACTTGATAATTAAATACTTCTTTGTCCGATTTAGTCCATCGCTGTAATCCTCCCTCCTCGCCTAAATACAAAAGACTTCCTTTGCCCAATATTCTCAAACTAATGCCATACAGCAAATCTCCTTTTTGTTCTGGTTCTTCCGCTCCCAACTCACCACTAGAGAAGTCTTTCTCGATGTAAGCTTCTCTTCTTTTATACAAATTATTAGACTGTTCTTCTGGAGCATTCTTTTCTGAGGGTAATAGTACCTCTTCATTATAATACGCTTCTCTAAACCATATTGTTTTCGCTTCCCAAGAAAATCCTTTCTTTTTGAATAAATCTAAATAAAATTCGAGGATCATATCGAGTTGAACTCCATAGATGTTAAAGAAAACCACATTCCCTTCTGGTACATGATCGTAGTACAAACCAAGTTTAAAATTAAAAATCTTCTTCTCCCATGCTTTTAAATGGTCGATTTGGCTGGGATCATAGCTTTGTAAACTCAAGCAGGATTTAGACAGACTTTCTTCGACCTGCTCTATTTCGTCTAACAAGACTTTGAGTATTTCTTGGCTCTTGAGTAATTGGCTGTAGCGCATACTCTTTTGTCCATTCTTCCAAAAATTTTTTTCGGATTTATTTTTTTCTCGCTCTAAAATATCGAGCATACTCATCAGGCGATTGTAAAAATGGCCTTCCTGAAAATGATAAATTTTTCTACGCAACACACTGCTATAATCTGCATAGTTGATTTTATCCAATTCTTCCATCAATAAGTCAAGTCCCAGCGGGTCTACTTCAATTTGGATCGTCAACTCCTCCTCTCCTACCCCAAGCTCTACCACTAACTGATCATCGTATTCCAAAAGGTTAAGTTCTTTTGCAAGTGGAGTAATCAGCGATTCATGAATGACTCTTTGTAATTGACGTGCTCCATATTTGGGGTCATACCCTTTTTCTGCAAGGTGATCCAAAACCTCTTCTCCAATATTCAAATCCATATTCCTAAAACGAATTCCTTCGCGCAAACGCATCAATTTTATTTCCCGATCCACGACATAGCGGACCGTTTCTTTATTGAGTGGTTCAAAAGGAATGACTTTATCAATCCGGTTGAATAACTCTGGACGGAAATGCTTTTCTACGGCTTGTCGAAAATGTTGGCTCATCTCTTCTACATCTATGCCATCCTTCCAAGTAATCGGAGATTGTTGAAGACTAGTGGCTCCAATATTGGAAGTCATGATGATAATCGTGCTACAAAAGTTCACCAATTTACCACGGCTATCGCTCAATCTTCCCTCTCCAAGAATTTGCAAAAGCAAATCATAAAAACTCGGATGGGCTTTTTCAATTTCATCAAATAGTAAAACACAGAAAGGTTCTCTACGCACTGCGGAAGTCAGGAGGCCATCCGAAAAATAAGATTCTCCCAATAAACGCATTACAGAATAAGGATCGGAATACTCACTCATATCGAAACGCAACATCCGTTCTCGACTGGCAAACATAAAATCAGACAGGACTTTGGCAAGTTCCGTTTTCCCCACCCCTGTTGGGCCAACAAATAAGAAAGAAGCAATCGGTTTTCCGGCTTTACTCAGAGCAGCTTTGACTGTAGAAAGGGTATCGACTACATTTTCTACCGCAAACTCTTGCCCAAAGACTTGGGTATTGAATTGGCCTTTGATTCGCTGTGGTTCCATCGGTAATTC
Organism: uncultured Saprospiraceae bacterium; assembly: GCA_964419315.1. GTDB lineage: Bacteria > Bacteroidota > Bacteroidia > Chitinophagales > Saprospiraceae > CALLVY01. The sequence goes on from CAYQRA010000025.1 coordinate 3,047, forward strand.
TGGATCGACCATAAATAATGGCATCCCGGTTTCTTCACAAAAGTACTCTACTGCTTCTTTTCTGCCAATCACCAGATTAGCTTTGGGCGCTTGATTGAGAATAATACTTTCTAAAAATCGAATGGGCTTCCCTGGAAATCCAGCATAAGGTTGGAATCGGCGGTGCAATCGGATACTTTCTTTGACCGCTTCTTCCTCGAGTTGAATGCCTTTTACTTTGGCGAGATCCGTAGTTTTTAGTAAAACAATTTTTTCTAAATTCTTTCGAGGTTCTTGAATTGGGATGACTTGAAAGTTGGATAGAAAATTGGGCGAACGCAATTCGATTCGCGCACGTTCTTCTTCGCTGCATTCCGAGATAATGGCAATGTCTTTTCTGCTGATGTAAGCGCGCAGATATTCTGCCATACTCACATCATTACCTGCGTACTGTCCGACTTCGAATAATTCGAGTAAATTTCGGACAAATAAAATATCACCACTTTCATTTAATTCTTTACATAAAAAAGCAAGATTGTCTTGCCACCCAGTATCGCCTGTAAGTTCTTTGATCATTACCGATGCTGTAGTTTCCCAAATAGTAGCTTGGATGCGGCGTTTTTTTTGCTGGCGTACCAGCTCCCAGATTAGTGCTGTTTTTCCAACTCCGGTTGGGCCTACTAATAAGACATTAGAAGTAAATTTATTTTTGACTGCTCGAGCCAATTGATCCAATTCGTCTTGGTATTCATAAACTACTCGCTCCGTAATTTTTAGTGGTTTGGCTACTTTGGGGAGGAATTGTTCTTTTTGTTCTTGTTGGATTTTCTCCAATTCTTTGGGTGTAAAGAAATTCAGATTGATTTCGTGGACCAACATTTCCGTACTGTCGTACCAAATAGAACTCACAATATGATGAACTTCTCTTAGTCTTTTCTTTCTTGCAAATTCTAATCGAACCGCATCCTTGAGGCCTAGTTCTAAATCAATTACTCCATCCGCAAATGCTTCTACTCCTAGTGCAGGGATAATCCCCCAATACCCTCCTTCTGATACTTCACAATAATAAAAGTCAAAAACCAATTCAAAGGCAGGAAAACTTATTCCATCCTTGGCCGCTTCAAACTTTACCTCGAGTGGTGCTTTATAATAAGTCCCCCCCATGATCTCTTCCATTATTTTAGACAGTTTGCCTTTGTTGAGTATTTTGGCTTGAAAAGCATTGGCATATTTACCCGCTACAATTTCTAAAGGACTGCTAGCGTGCAATACACCAGATTCACTCATAGGCGACAAAAAGTAACCACTGGAATGGAGTCGTAGTTTGAAGGCGAAAAAAGGAACACTTAGCGTATAAGCCATATTGCAAGCGAAATAATAGAATTAATCTTAAAGTCTAATAAATTAAAGGTTGCTAAAGTAAGGAATATCAGGTTGAAGTTCAAACTGTGGTATAAAAGTAAATGCTGAAAATTCACTTAAGCCTTTTGAGCAGCGGTTTGAATTTGCAGAAGGAGCACTCATTGCGTAAACCCGTATACGGTTTTCAGTTGGTAAAAAAGGCTTTAGGCAGCAGCAGCCGATAATTAATCAATGGTATTTTTGGACAGAAAAGACCGCCTCAATGACTTGGGAGAAGTGGTATTGATATTAGAACAGGCTTTATTGGACTTGAAAAATAGACAACAGGTAGAAAAAATGGAAAAATCTAAGATGGGTTTTGTACATTTGGAAAGGTAGATTTAGGCTTATCTAAAACGTAAGTGGTATCTGCTATTGGACAGAAAATAAAAACGACACGTAGTATATAATATGTTTCAATTTCGGACAAACATCATCAAACGGAGAAAAATCAATAAGCGCGCCCTTTTTTATGGATTGGTGTTCGCGGGTTTATTGGGTTATTTTGGTTTTACTTTTTTCGAGCAAGGAGTGATCCCGATCATTGAGGAATTGGTTAGTCAAATTGGTTTTATGAAATACCTGACTTGGTTTTATGTTGGGACATTTGGATTACTTGCCTTTCTGATTTTACCAGCGATTCGGACACTCTTTCAGAAAAAGACCTTACTCGATGGTTATGTCTCTTTTGATGAAGATCAACTGGAGATCAAAAAAGGGCGAGAAAAATTTGTAATCCCAGGCAAAGACCTTCAACACCTCAACTTTCAATTAAAAGCTTTGCCGGATGGCTCTAAAACAAAAGAAGGAGAACTATTTGGTGGAAGTTGGATGAGTATTCCGACCAAACGAGGTTCTTTTAATTGCGAACTCAACTTAGATACCCCAGAGAAAAAAAGAGACTTACTCGAGATGATTGAATTTTTAAAGATCGAGCACGATGTGGTCGTAAAAGTAGAAGAATTGAAAAAGTAGAGGCTCTTGAACCAAACGCAAAAGCTCCACTTTTCCTACCAAATCCAATCCAATCCTATCCTATTCTATCTAATCGAAGAACGGACAAAAGTCCTATCTCTAGAAACATCTGAAGAAGAGCTACCAAAGCCACAAATCTCTCTATACTTCTTCGTTGCTCCTTTCTTTAATAATTTTCTCACCTCAGGGTCGAAGTATAGCATACAAACGATCCTTGCGAAAGTATCCTTATTTTGCCCAATCCCTCGTCTTCTTACCAACATTCCACAGCTTTGATCAATGTATTCAGAGATACTTTCATTTTCAAAACCGACTACTGGAATACTTTGCGACAAAGAAGTACGAATTACTTTTCCAACTCTTTTGTCTGTTGGTAAAAAGAGAACAGAGATCCCTAATTTTTCCCAATTTAAAGCAGCTTCATCATGGACTGGAATGACCTCTACATTACTTCCTACTTTATAGATTCTTGAAAGGGTCAACACCAATTCGGATTGTTCTAAATCACAAATTACTTTAAGGCTAATTCGCTTGTGGTGCTTAAAAGTTACGCGATGGTATAATTCAGAGAAACAAGAAATAACCAAATCAACTTCTACATCAGTGAGGTGCTCGGCTATTGCCAAAACATTAAACTTTTCCATTTTAATTTATTTGTTTGGGTCAATCAAGCTTTTGTAAAAGCATAGCGATGCCTTCCCAAAATGCATTGATATCACACTGGGTTTTTATATCTTTCTAGGGCTGTGGGAATCTACGGTTCTAATTAGAAACAGACTTTCTGGGGCATCTATCCATAAGGGATCAGCATGTCCTGAACTTCTATCTCAGATCGTCTTACCGAAAATAATTTCGGTACTTAAACAAGGTGGGTATTGAATTTGTAGTTAAATTATAAGTCTTGCTCTAATTATGATTCCTAGGCAATGAAATTAACTACTGAGCGCGTATTATTTTGTTTTTATGGGAGTATGGGAGAATTAAAAAGAAATGTTGTTCCTGTTTAATTACAATATAAAGATGACCTATTCCAACATCAAGAAACATCCCTAAACCACCATTTTGTGACAGGACAAAAATTAAATATAAAAATATTTATTTAGCATAAACAACTAGTAACGAAACACTTAAGACATATGAACCTATATAAAAATTCCGATTATTTTAAGGATAGTTATTGATTTATCGGGCTATTTTTTCCATCTTCCTAGTATTGTTTTAAAAAAAAGTGCCTAATACTTTCCCAATTTTAAAAAAAATCCCATATTGGGAAAGCGATTTTTTAGGTATTTGCTAATCGGACCAAGCGAAACAGGCGGTTCGCAAACGGAGTAAACGAAACCCCATATGCGAGTCTAACAAAGAAGTTGTTTAAAAAGAAATAGCCGCCAAAGAAAGTTCCCAGTAGTAAAACGCTTTTATTGGTAAGTTCTACAAAAATTTTTATTCTTATTTTTTGGTTGAGAAGTTGTTTTAAAATAGACAGATGATTTATTTGCAAGTCATTGAATTCCAATACTTCAGTTAATTTTTTTCACCGTAGCTTTGGCTACGAAAAAAAAATGGAACTTCGTCTTGAAATACAAGCACTTACAACTAATATCAACCTCCATTTTAAAACAACTTCTGACTTAAAAACGGGAAAAGTCAAAGAACTTTTAATATTAATAACCTTCCGCACTAAATGAACAGACGCTCTTCCGCCATTCGCATCTTTATTGTTGAAGATGATCCTATGTATATTCGCTTAGCGAAGTATACCGCTGAGCTAAATCCCGAGCACGAAGTTAGTGTATTCAAAACGGGGCAAGAATGCCTTGATCATCTTTTTCTAAATCCAGATATCATCTCTCTAGACTATTCCCTCTCGGATATGACGGGTAAAGATATTTTGGAGAAAATCAAAGCTTATAATAGCAACATAGGAGTCATCATCTTATCGGGGCAAAGTGATGTATCGGTGGCCGTAGAATTATTAAAATTTGGAGCTTATGATTACATCGAGAAAAACGAAGATGCCAAAGATCTTTTCCAAAAGGCATTAGAAAATATTAAGAGCAAGATCAATTTGCAACACGAAGTGGATGAGCTCAAAGATAAGTTGGGACATAAATATAGTTTTGAGCATACCGTCATTGGCCATAGTCCCATCATTCAAAAAATGCTAAAGCTTTTGCGGAAAGCAATCAAAACCAATATCTCTGTTTCTATCACTGGCGAGACAGGATCGGGTAAAGAAGTAGCTGCTCGGCTAATCCATTATAACTCTGATCGTAGTAAGGGTAAATTTGTTGCGGTCAATGTATCTGCGATTCCGAAAGATTTGTTGGAGAGTGAACTTTTTGGCCATGAAAAGGGTGCTTTTACCGGAGCCAATACTCGCAAACTAGGTCAATTTGAATTGGCGGATAAAGGTTCTCTATTTTTGGATGAAATTGCGGAGTTGGATTTTAGTATGCAAGCCAAATTATTGCGTGCTATTCAAGAACGAGAAATTGTTAGAGTCGGTGGTACACAAACCATAAAGTTTGATGCACGAATAATGGTCGCCACGCATAAAGATTTGTCGAGGGAAGTGGAACAAGGAAATTTTCGGGAAGACCTGTATTATCGGCTTTTGGGTTTGCCAGTAAAAGTGCCGCCTTTGCGAGAAAGA
>CAYQRA010000025.1:8067-14612 GCA_964419315.1 uncultured Saprospiraceae bacterium
GCATCTGTAGCTGCAATCACCAAACTTGGAGCAGTCAATAAATTAGGAAAAATCACGGTGGATAAAAAAGCCAAGGAAAAGTTGATGACTTATCATTTCCCTGGCAATGTAAGAGAGTTAAAAGCCACCATTGAGCTCGCGGCGGTAATGAGTGAGGATAATCATATTAGAGCGGAAGATATCAATTTTAATAGCCCTCGGAAGACTGCTTATTTTTTGAATAAAGAATTAACTCTAAAAGAGTTCAACTCTAATATTATCCATCATTTTCTGGAAAAATATAATCGAGATATTCTATTGGTGGCCAAAAAATTAGACATTGGAAAATCAACAATCTACCGGCTACTAAAAGAGGAAAATTCTTCTTTCAAGTAATTTGGGTTTCCCAATCCAATGAATTTTTTATCGCTTTTTTTATCATCCTTTGACCAATAGCCTCCTGAACCGTCTAAGAGCAACATAAAAATAAACACATGAAAAAAGAGGATGCACCGGCAATAGATTTCAAATTGCATTACGAGCTTTTACTAGCGCTTCCTGTGGATACAGTCCCCCTTGACGCGGCGGAAGCTTTACTTGCAGTTTTGGGAGAAAACATCGCCCTGAGTACCGCTAATATCTGGCAGCAATCCTCCAATGATTTTTCCTTAATGGCTACCTCTGGCCTTGTCCCCAACTTTTCTATCGAAGCTCATTTACCTTTGATTACCCAAAACTTAGTCCCCCCCAAAAATATTCTTTTTGGCGACCTAGCACCACTTAATACCCTCCCCTTTGACCAGTATTCAATTTTTATTCTCCTTGAAAATTTTGGTCTCCTTTATTTACAAACAGAACCCACACAGGTTAGCAACAAAGCCTATTGGGAATCGCTCCTCCCCGCTTTTGCACAATGGTCAAAAAGATTATCCCAAAGTACTCAAGTATCAAAGAATAGTTCGATAAAAAACGGGCCAATCCAGAAGTCAAGCGCTTCAAAAAAAGAATTAGATTTTCAAGAAATTTTAACCTTATCTGGTATTGGTACTTTTGAATATTCCCCAAAGGAAAAACGAATAAATCTATCGGCAAAAGCGACTGAAATATTTGGTGCAGGTCATTCGAAAAAAGAAATTTCTTTTGATCAATACATCCAAGATTTTGTGCCAAAACATACTCAAAAAGAAGTACAAGAGCATATTGAAAAGGCCATTGCTGAAAATAAGGTACTAGACCTAGATACGCGCCTAAAGAAAAAAGATGGGGAAACCTTTTATGCCAATATTAAGCTAACCACCAAAAGTGAAGATGGAAATACAGATTTAGCCTATGGTTCCGTCAAAGATATCACAGAACAGTATCGCTATATCAAAAATTTGCGAACCAGTGAAAATAATTTGATCGAAGCCCAATCACTCGCTAAACTGGGGAGCTATGATTATGATATAAAGAAAGATAAAATTACTTGGTCTGCGGAAACCTTTAAAATCTTTGGAATGGATCCAAATTCTACAGAACCTACCTATGAAGAATATCGAGCCAAATTAATCCATCCCGATGATGTAAACGCTTTTTATAAACGGGTAGACAGAGTATACAGCCATGGAGAATCTTTTGAAATAGAAAGCAGGCAGCTAAAGGTAGATGGAACGATTATCCATACCATCAACACCGGAAAAGGCATTCTCAATAATGGTGAAATTTCACGGATAGTAGGAACGACTCAAGATATTACCGAACGAAAATTAGCCGAACAAAAGGCACTCGAATCCAGTCAAAAATATACCCAACTTTTCAATAATCTTTATGATGCAGTAGTGATCACCGATATGGAAGGGCGGATGGTTGGTAGCAATAAATCTGCACAAAAAATGCTGGGATATACCGAAGAGGAATTAACCCAAATGTTGATTGCAGATATTGTCCATCCCGATGACATGGAAAAATCTCAAAAGTATTTGGAAAGATTGGTCAGCGATGGTTACTACAGTGATTACCAAGGGAGAATACTTAGAAAAGATGGTCAGATTGTATACATCCAAGTCAACTCCAATGCGATTTATGAAAACGGAGAACTGGCTGGTTCGAGGGATATCGTAAGAGACATTACGGAGCTGAAAAAAGCAGAACAAAAAAGAGAAGAATTATTGAAAGAATTGGAACAGGTTAATCAGGAATTGCGTGATTTTGCCTATGTGGTTTCTCATGATTTAAAAGCTCCCTTGCGGGCCATTAGTTCTTTGTCACAATGGCTACATGAAGACTATCAGGATAAACTAGGACCGGAAGGTGCGGAGCAATTAAAATTGCTCATCAATCGCTCCAATCGAATGCATAATTTTATAGAAGCGATCTTGGAGTATTCGCGCATTGGTCGAATTCAATTGCATGAAGAGTGGGTTGATTTGTCTATGCTGATTGAAGAGATTGAGGACACGCTGGTATTGCCTGATCACATGGCGATTCAGATTCCCAAAAAACTACCTTCCTTTTATGGCCAAAAGGTGCGTTTGCTACAAGTTTTTCAAAACCTCATTGGCAATGCCATTAAATATAATGACAAAGCACAAGGGCGAATTTATATAGAATGGGAAGACCTTGACAGCCATCTAAAGTTTTCCATTAGTGATAATGGTCCTGGGATTGATCGCAAATATCACGATAAGATTTTTAAAATATTCCAAACCCTACAATCCAGAGATCATATCGAAAGTACCGGTATTGGGCTGACTATCGTAAAGCGGGTCGTCCAGCTTTATGGGGGCGAGATCAAAGTATCTTCGGTCCTTGGCCAATCTACCACTTTTGAATTTACTCTAAAAAAATTGTAAATTTGGTCATCATAAATTGACAGAAACAAAAGTAACAATATGCAACCTGTTTTATTGATAGAAGATGATATTGTTGATGCCTTGACGGTAAAACGTGCATTTAAAGAATTGGGGGTTATTAATGAGTTAGTTCACCGTCAAAATGGAGAAGAAGCGCTTGCATTGGTTGCGGAGCAACCGCAGTTATCTCCTGCTCTAATTCTTTTGGATTTAAATATGCCTAAGATGAGCGGTTATGAATTTCTTGAAAAAATCAAGAAAAACAATATGTTGACAGACACTCCCGTTGTTATATTAACGACTTCTACGGAGACGCAAGACCGTGAACAAAGTCAGGAGTACCAGATTGCGGGGTACTTAGTAAAGCCCGTAAACTTTCAAACCTTTTTGGAAATGATTCATTCTCTCCATAATTTTCTAAGCTTCAACTAAGCCTCTTTTATTTCTAGCGCGCTGAACTCTAAATTTTCTCCACCAAACTTCATTTTGAGTTCTATTCGAACACTTACTTTATCCAAAGCTAAATTTTAATGAAATTATTATTAATAGAAGATGACCGAGTAGATCAAATGGCATTTAAACGATGGGTAGCCAAAGAATTGGATGCTTGTCATTTGAGTATTGCCAATTCTATTGAGGAAGGAAAAATAAAGGTCCAAAAAGAAGAGGACTTTGAGTTTATTATTTGTGATTACTTTTTGCCAGATGGGGATATTTCTGATTTTATAAAATGGGTCGACCCTACTCAAGTGATTTGTATTTCTGGGATTAGTGATCCCAAACAATTGGCCCAAATCGAAACACTCGGTATCCAACAATTCTTCTTTAAAGACCCACAACTTAGTTACCTCCATAAATTAAAAAACCACCTTCTTTCTCTTCATACTAAACAGCAAGAAAAAACAGCAGAGCCAATCTCTACTTCTGCTTACACCATACCGCAACTCGAGCACCTCAAAAATACATTTGATAACAATCCTGAACCCATCAAAGACATCATCCAAATTTTCTTAGAACAAACGCCCAGACTACTCCATAATTTGCAGCAAGCATTATTAGAAAAAGATCCTAAGGCTACCTTCTCTCTTGCCCATCGCTTAAAATCTAATTTCCGAATGATGGGGCTCCTCAACTCTATGAAAAAATTGGAAGAAATAGAAAGGAGTCATGCGCTGGTAGTAGAAAAGAATCAATATTTTCTCAAACTGACAGAGGAAATCCAAATAGAGACCACGCAAGCTTACCAAGCTTTAAATAACGAATTAGAAACCCTTTAAGTCCTCTTCTTTTGAAAAAAAAAGCCCCCTTACAGATTGATTTTTTGGCTTATCAAAGTCAACTCAAAATGCTTAGGAAAGAAAAGAAAACTTACCTCTGGGATCCCATTAGGCAAAAATATTTGGTATTGCTCCCGGAGGAAGTAGTTCGTCAATTGGTGATTCTTTATCTTCTGGAAGAAAAAGGATTCAATAAAAATCGCATAGGAATAGAAAAAGGCATTAAGGTAAACGGACTAGCCAAAAGATGTGATATTTTGGTTTATAACCAACAAGTTGAACCAATCCTATTGGTAGAATGTAAAGCCCCAGAAGTGGCACTAAACCAAGGTACTTTTGAGCAAATCGCTCGGTACAACCTCCCTTTGCAAGTCGACTATCTGATGGTCACCAATGGTCGTCAAACTTACTGTTGTAAAATGGATTATCAAAAAGAAAGTTTTGAATTTTTGGAGGAAATTCCGAGTTTGAAAAGTATTAATCTGAAATAAGAAAGTGCCTCTTAACTTCCCAGCCACCACCTCAATAACCAAGCCACTCCGATTCCCAAATAATTGCCAATCGCAAAACCGACTAAGCCCGTTGCCATCCCAGAAAAAATTAGCGTCCGATTGCGAATCGAACTCGCCACCTGGCCAATAAACACCGGCCCATATAAAGCGGCAGTAGAAGTAATCAAAGTCGTATCTCGGTCTATCCGAAACAAAGCGGAAAGGAAGAAATGAAAAGTAACCGTTATCGACAAAACCAGCGCCGTATACAAAACAACTTCTCCTCCCCCACTCCAAACTTCCGAAAAGTCTGACAATAAACCTACCGCAATACAAAACATTAGCAAGAGGTATTCTCCCCATTCGAAAGCCCCTTCAATCGCTCGTACTCGTGGAATAAAGGAAGCCAAAATACTAAAACTAGTCAGCAACAAAATAATCAAACTACTCGATTTTAATTCGCCCGTAAACAAAAGCGTCAGACCAACCGAAGCTGCAATTATCAAAATGGTCAATCCAAAAGCCTCTCCGGTTCCACGCCAAGACATCCCCGCACCTACTGATTGCACCGATTCTTCTTGCATTCCTTTATCGCCTGCAAAATCTGGTAAAAACCCACCTAAAAAACGATGGGCAACAGAGGTCAAAAACAATAAATAAATACCTCCACAAAAAATATCCGCAGCATTCATCAATACATACAATTCTTCTTCGGCGCCCAAGGCCAAACCTATCGCTTGCATATTGGGAATACCTCCAGTATAAATGCCCACCAACATGCCAGAGATCATCCAGTTATCAAATTTTGTAGCTGGAAAAAAATAAGCCACCAATAAAGAAGCCACTATCCCACTTGCTACACAGAGTGCAAAAGACAAAATCGTTTTGGGGGCATACTGTACCCAAGCACGTAAGTCAGTGGCATAGAGCAACATCGGAATGGCTAATAAAATAGTCGCTTCGCTAAAAGTCGTAGAGATGGCTTTGTCCATGGGTAGGACAGAGATATTGGCCAAAATAATTCCGAGGCCATAGGCCAAAACCACGGGACTCAACCATTTTTCTATTCGAATCCGTTTCACCAAAAACAGCGCTAATAATGGTCCAAAAAGAATGAGGAGAATTTGAAAGATGGGCATTAAGAGAATTTGATTTTTATAAATTGGCGAGCATCTAAAGTAGGAAAAAATCGAAGCGCTACTCCATCTTACTGATACTAACTTCCTCCAAATAATCCACCAATAGTTTTTGATCACTTACTTCGGGGTGGAGTAATAACCAATTGGCGAGTGGCGTAACGAGTTGTTGTTCGATGGCCCGTTGGAGCGGGCGGGCACCATATTGAGCATCGAAGCCAACAGCCGCTAGGTGTAGGATGAGTTCTTCGGTAAATTGCAATTGTAATCCTCTTTTCACAAAACCCTCGCGCATCCTCAACTCGTCCAATTCCTTACGTGTGATCTGAATGATGTGTTGGTTATTGAGTGCATTAAAAGAGACAATGCCATCTATACGATTGACAAATTCTGGGCGAAAAAATTGATTGATGGCTGCAAAAAAGGCGGCATTATCAGGAGCACCTCCGCCAAAGCCAATAGATTTATTATTGGACGCACCAAGGTTGGTGGTCATGATAATTATGGTATTTCTAAAATTGGTAATTCGCCCAAAAGCATCGACCAATAAACCTTCATCCAATACGGTCAACAAGGCATCAAAAATATTGGGTGCCGCTTTTTCCACCTCATCCAAAAGTAAAACAGCAAAAGGTCTTTCCCGTACTTCTTGTACCAACTTCCCTACCTCTCTACCGCCCCCAATAAAACGGTGGATCTGTCCGGGATACTGAAATTCACTCATATCTATCCGAATCAAGGGAGATTTCTTTTGCCCTTTTCCGAAAAAGTAATCGGCCAAAGCCTTGGCACTTGCCGTTTTTCCAACACCCGTTGGCCCTGCAAAAAGCA
>CAYQRA010000025.1:14622-20840 GCA_964419315.1 uncultured Saprospiraceae bacterium
GCTTGCTCGGATTATTCAATCCAGCCTTAAATATTTTCACCAAACCCGTCAACTTCTCGACGGCATCTTCCTGTCCAATCACCGCAGATTCAAAATGACTCAATAGTTCTTCTTGATCGAGGATCAGATCATCTCTTAAAAACAATTCCGGCAGTCCAGTTTGCTTTATAAAATTCTGGACAATCGCCATTCGATCTACCTTGTTTTCTTCATTGAGTTGAGCTTCACTTACGCAGCGCGCCAAAAAATTAATTCCCTTTCCGGGAAAGCTTTCATAAGGATAATAGCGGAGCAAAAGGCGATAAGCATCCTCTAGGGCAACCGCTTCAATATCGACCTTTAGATTATTTTTGCAGTACTCTGAGAATTTTCCCAACACTTTAAGAACTGAATCTTCTTGTAGTTCCTCTATGGGTAAGATTTGAAAATTTTCGACAAAGCCTGGTAAAAGTCGACGCATACTTTCCAATTCTTGCGGAGTCACTTCTCCCACCAATTGTAATTTGTCTTGCTGTAAAAACGAGATCAAAAAGGCTGCGATGCTATCTTCTGCTCCTTCTCCTCCCGTCTGCAATAAACGCATGATATCCACTACCCACAAAACACCTCCTGCAGATTGTAATTCTGCGATGAGTAGTTCCACATTTTCCTGCCACTCTCCAAGGTATTTGGCACTGGCCGTAATTCGTTGAGACATGATTTGCCAAAACGTTTTTTGGAAACCATCTTTTCTGGATTGGCCCTTGATCTTACGAATCGCTTGTCGAAGTACGGCACTCTTTCCTACTCCATGCTTTCCTACCAATAATAAATTGGCCCTAAGATTAAACATTCGATCCACCACTGCCGCTACCCGATCTTCCAATTCCCAAGCAGCATCTGGATAGGCACTAACATTCCTTTGTTGGGCTTTGCTAATTGGATATTCTACGGTAAGTCGATTGAGTACTTGGTATTTCTTTTTTTGCTCGCTAGCTCCTTCCGAAAATTTTCTTTCATCATTTACCCGCAAGGTCAACATATCCAACTGAGGTTCTTTGAACATCAAATGTCGATGCAATAATTCCGGTTTTAGTCGATTGAGCAAATCGGTAGCGAAATGCTTGAGCAAAGGACGGAATTGCTTTGGATCATAATAGTAAAAACTTTCTTCCAACAGTGGTACATAACATTCATAATAGCCCTGAAAAGTTTCTCCAAAGACAACAGGTACGGGAATGGTCAAGGTTTCTGACATCGGATAGGCTCCGCTGGGTTCGCGATAGGTAGGCATGATCTTGATATCGACCACTTTTAGTTTGGGTTCGATGATATCCATCAACCAATAATTGTCCTCCTTCTTATACATGCGTTGCAACTGATCCAACAAAACCGCTTTGATGGTCTTCAAATCCTTTTCTACGACCTCATAATCGGTACCGACCAGAATCCCCAGAACGGCGTCTTCTCCAAGCTGATAATGTAAAAGTGGATAATTGATTTTACGCATAGAAGTTGTTTAAGAATGTGTTCTGAAATTAGTTGTAAGTGCTTGATTCTTAAGACGAAACTCCTTTTTCTTCCCATAGCTAAGGCTATGAAAAGAAAAAGAGCTGAAGTATTTATGGATCAATGACTTGCAAATAAATCATCAATTCATTTTTAAACAACTTCATAAGTAAATATAGAAATAAAACAGTTCCTTCCCAATTTCATTGAGGATATTTAGTCCTTCTCAAATAGGATTAAAGAGGAATGAATCAATAAAACAAAGGTGCGTTTAATCCCAAATCAAAGTAGAGTCGACTTGATTTTAATTCTTGGTTTTTATGAAAAAGATAGGGATCACCATTTTTATCCAACATAGGCAAGTGCGGATTTTTGGCTTTGTTCCATTTCTTGGGCCAAAAGTGCATGTCGTGAATGAGGCGATTTTGAAAAAAGTGACGGATGCGCTCGGAATCAATTCCTAGACTTCCCGCCAGCACTTGACGATAAGAGAGATGCTGTTGATATTGAAGCGCGAGGATCCCATGAGAAAAACGACCGCAGGGAGCTTTGGAAATATCTTTATACCCAAAGCGACAAGGATAATCCCCTGCCTCTGAAATCCGACAAGCACTGGGGTCTTGTGTTTTACCGGTCCAAAGAATGGTTTGGATGGCGAGACGGGAATCTTGATGCCGATAAGCCAACTGTAAAGAACCGGTTCGATATTTATCCTGTCCTTCTCCAGCCAAGGCATCATTCTCTGTGATGATCTCCCAATTTCCAAATTGCAAAGCCAATGATCCTGTAGGCTGACGGGTGATTTTTTCGAGGTACCAATGATAGGCATAGGCCACACTATTCCGATGAATCGTCTGATTGCTCACTGCATGGATAAATGGATTGACGATACTATCTACTGCGCCATAACTGGCCAAAGCTCCTAAATGGATTTGCCATTCTGGCCTTGGTTTTTTTGGGCCGAAGGAGGTAAAATTATAATGGAAACGCAAACCTGCGTTGAGTTGAAAATGCTCGCGGGCATAATAGGTATTGGCGAATGCGCCAAGTCGGTTGAGGGTGGAGCCAAAATTAAAAGTCAAGCCAATGGCTGCGCCGAATGGAGAACGGAAGGTTTGCTCTTGGGCCCTGAGGGGCCAGAGGAAGCAGAGGAGTAAGGCTATGGATAGTAGTTTTTTCAGTAGGCGAATTTAAGACATTTACAAAGAAATCCATTCAAGGATCGCTATTTAATACTTTCCTGCAAATTCAACGCCTAAGTTATTGCTTCGATTATCCAGTGGCCAATAATTTTATTATTCTAGGGAAGTAAAATCTTCTACAAAGAAAAAGGCCAACGTTTTCTACGCTGGCCTTCGTACACAGTCCTCTTTAAACTTATTGGTTATTAGTCACATCCCCAATGGTAAGCACCAGAACCAGCGGTTGATACGGTTGTATTTTGCTGAGAAGTAGCCCCAAATATACCAGATAAGGTACTCCCAGTGTGTTGAGTATCCCTCCATCCAATAGGTAGAAATAGTTTGGTATCATGATTACATTGCCGGTTTGCCGCAGCAACTCTATAACTACTCCCACCATAATTTTCCGTTGTGACAGAAGCATTATCCTCTATCCAATTATAAGCATCGACATTTAAGCAAAAAATGGTATTAAAAGCCCAATACCATCTGACTAGTTGATCATCACAATCATTACCATTATTATCTCCAATATTGGTATGTAGTTCGGCACCACCTGCAGAACCATAATTATAATTAATCAATCTAATTTTTCTCCAGAAATTATAATTTTGACAAGCAGATCTATCTTCTGCAGCTTCCGTATTTTCGGTATATTCATCAGTTTCAGTATCTCCATCAAAGCCTTCAAAGTCTAGGCTTTTGTATTCTTCCCTTGTCACTTTATTGAGTGCTTTCCCTAGTTTTTCCTTTAATATTTCATTTAGCCTCTTATTATTTTCATAAGATTCATGGGCATAAGTAATTTGCAGTTCCGGTTCATCGAAGTTCTTACTATTGCGAATTTGTGCATCTCTTTTATAGGTAAAGTATTGCATCAATTCTTCTTCCTCTAATGCGACATATCTTTCATTAACATCTTGTACAATTAGGTCGTTTTGCTCCGGAGTATTTTCCTTTGGAAAAAAGGTAATCATATCAATGGCCAATTGTTCGATGGCATCTGCCTCTGCTTGTGGTTCGACGTTAGTTTCTTTAGTACAGCTTGCAAAAATAAAAGTAGTGAGGATCAAAACGATCCATAAGTTATTTGACTTTTTCATCGTAAAAAATTTTTAAAGTTTAAAAAACTTTGGGTGAATAAATAAGAAAGAACCCTTTTGATCTTTTCCTCTATTAGCAGAGTTAGGTTTTGTTTTAAAACTTTTCCTTAAATCCAAGCACTAGCAGTTTACCCTAAGGACTGCACCGTCCAAAGGTTTTATACTTTCCAAAAAATAGCTTGAATAGAAAAATTTTGCCAAGCAAAATCCAATTTGCTTTCCGCTAAAAAAACACTAGTGTTTGATTGGTCTTATAAAAAATCCGACCGATTAATTATTCTTTCTGAGCTCAATATATTTGGCTAAAATGACATAAGACGGCATTGTCCTCTAGATTCTCCTAAAATTAACACAATAGCTTTTTTCTCTTTTTTTAGAAAACCCAAAAGCTCCTCTCCTCCTCCATTCGTTAACAAAAGGTTAAATAAAATCTTAAGTACACCAAAAGAAACCTTTCTTCCATCTTCTTAGAAAAGCAATTAACAGTAGACTTTATACTTTAAAACCTTAAACTCTATATACCATGAAAAAGATCGTAATTCTAGCTTTGGTTTCTGCCTTCCTTAGCTTACCAATATTTAAGAATGCTTACGCCAATCTTGCTAGTTTTAAAACCAATTTGATTTCCAAAATCTACCAAAGCCCAGACACTCGTCCTTCTGATGACGCAGCTAAGATACAAGTCGCCTTATTGCTCGACACCAGTAATAGTATGGATGGACTGATCGATCAAGCCAAGTCCCAACTCTGGAAAATGGTCAATGAATTGGCGACTGCCAAAAAAGGAGCGGCGGCACCAAATATAGAAATTGCCCTTTTTTATTATGGCAATAGCGGCTTATCGGCTCCAAAAGGATATGTACAAGAAGTGGTTCCCTTGACGACAGATTTAGATTTGGTTTCCGAAAAGCTATTCCAACTTAGCACTGCCGGAGGCGAAGAATACTGTGGATGGGCGATCAAAGATGCAAGCACTAACCTCGCATGGTCCGACAATAATAATGATCTTAAACTGATCATCATTGCAGGTAACGAACCTTTTAATCAAGGGCCAGTAGATTATAAAGCCACTTGCAAAACTGCGATCTCCAAAGGCATCATGATCAACACCATTCACTGTGGAGATTACCAAAAGGGCATCCATGAATTTTGGAAAGACGGTGCTGACTTGACTGATGGGTCTTATATGAATATCAATCAGGATGACCAAGTCGTACACATCCCTACGCCCTATGATGATGACATTATTCGCCTCAACCAAAATTTAAACTCTACCTACATTGGTTACGGAAGTGCAGGTCAGATCAAAGTACAAAATCAAATCGCTCAGGATGCCAACGCAGCGAGCTACGGAAAAGCCAATGCTCGAACCAGAGCCAGCTTTAAAGCCAAAGAATCGTACAGCAATGCCAATTGGGATTTGGTAGATGCCAGTGCCGATAATGCTGCCTTTATTGAGGAAGCGGAGGTAGAGGAACTTCCGGAAGAAATGCAAGACATGGACACCGAAGAGCGCAAAGAATACGTGGAAGCGAAGCGAACAGAAAGAGAAAAAATTCAAAAAGAAATTTTGGTTTTGGAACAAAAAGCCAAAAAATTCGAGGCAGAAGAAAGACTAAAAAATGCCGACCAACAGACTTTAGATAATGTATTGATTGAAGCGGTCAAAAAACAAGCGGTCAGTAAATCATTTGCCTTTTAATATCAAGTAAACTAGAAGCTATCTGAACGGTGAATGTCATCAATCTTAAGAAATACATTTACGATTGTTTAGTCCAATTGAATATTGAATATTCAAGGACTGGATATTCAATATTCATTTTACCGCTCTTGTCACTAGCCTGAGTTGATGACATTCATCTGAACGGTAGCTCCTAGTTTTTCTCCTTCCATTTCCAATAAATTGCCTTCTCAATTCCATTAAAATGAGCATTAAAACAATACTTCATTGCTGTCTTTTCTTTTGTCCTTTTTTACTGGCTGCACAGTCTAATTTTATTTTGCCAGATAACATCCTGCCTTCCACGAATGGTATGTTTCATCTGGAATTACGATCCATGCAAGTCCATACCAAAATCACTGGACAATCAGCCACTACTTCTCTCGATCAGGTATTTTTCAATCCCGGCAATCGATCCTTTCAAGGCTATTATTATTATCCACTGCCCAAGCATTCTAGTATTGGAAAATTTACGATGTACATCAATGGGAAAGAAACGCCGGGCGAACTTTTGGATGCTGAAAAAGCAAAGAAAATTTATGAAGGAATTGTAAGAAAAATGCAAGATCCTGCCCTACTCGAATACCTAGGGCAAGAATTATTACGGGTCCGCATTTTTCCAGTTCCAGCTCGTGGCGAGCAAAGAGTCAAATTGACTTATACCCATAGCTTACCGATGGAAAACGGAACCATAGAATATGTTTTTCCCATGAAGCAAAACCAAGT
>CAYQRA010000026.1:0-20695 GCA_964419315.1 uncultured Saprospiraceae bacterium
TCTCATCATCTGCCCACAGGATTTTTATTTTTTCCATTCAGTTCGTTGGTTTGGTAGCTCCAATGTAGTGTTGTAAGAGCCATTTGTTAGAGAATTAGGGAAATAGAACGCCTAAAAGTATTGGAAACGTACCTCGCAAAGGTATTGGTTTATAAGAAGATTATTTTTTATAAAAAAAGACCGGGGTAAATCCCAAGGAAAAGTAGCGATTAACTGGCAATTATAGCCTTTGCCAAAAACACCATGAAAATAAATAAAAGCAAGAACTAAAAGGGATTCTGGAGTGTTTTTCCTGAAAATTGAATTTTATGGACTCCAAATGATAGCTATCCATTAATATTCTACGTATAAAACTTGTCGAGGGAGAAGTAATGGCTGATTATCCTCCATAATATAGTGGAAAATTGATTGGAGAAGCTAGACCTATAACTTTTGAAAAATAAAAAATGATCCCAATGCAACCCTTTTGCAACTATTCCAGTCTAGCCAAAAGACTTGTGAAAAAAGATTCACGAAGAATTTCGGAAAGGTTTTGTGTAAACGCTAGTTTTGGGATAGATATTTTAGAATAAATTCTGATGATCAAGAAAAAAATATTTAACGATCCCGTCTATGGTTTTATCAGCTTTCCTTACGGAATTTTGTTTGATTTAATCGAGCATCCTTATTATCAACGTTTGCGACGGATTCGCCAATTGGGGCTTACGGATTATGTTTATCCAGGAGCCTTGCATACTCGATTCCACCATGCATTAGGTGCTTTGCACCTCATGATCCAAGCGATCGAAGTCTTGGTTTCTAAAGGAACGGAGATTACGGAAGAGGAGGCAGAAGCGGTTTGTATTGCCATTTTGCTCCATGATATTGGGCATGGTCCGATATCTCATGCTTTAGAACATACCATCGTCAATGTTCACCATGAAGATATTTCTACGCTCTTCATGGAAGAATTGAATGAGCAATTTGATGGAAAACTGACTTTGGCCATCGAAATTTTTGAAAATAGGTATTCGAAAAAATTTCTTTACCAGTTGATTTCTGGCCAGTTGGACATGGATCGAATGGATTACCTCAATCGAGATAGCTTTTTTACGGGCGTATCAGAAGGCGTTATTGGCTACGATCGCATTATTAAAATGCTGGCCGTTCGAAATGGAGAATTGGTGGTAGAAGAGAAAGGAATTTATTCCATTGAAAAATTTTTAATTGCTCGCCGATTGATGTATTGGCAGGTTTATTTACATAAAACGGTATTGGCTGCAGAGCAAATGCTGATACGAATTCTCAAAAGAGCCAAATATTTGGCAATGCAAGGGGCAAATATGAAGGTTCAAGGGAGTTTAAGTCTGTTTCTTAGCCACGACTATCAGCGAGCAGATTTTGAAAAAGACCGGAAAAACTTGCTCGACCATTTTGCTCATTTAGATGATTTTGACATCATCTCGGCGCTCAAACAATGGGAGTTTCACGAAGATCGGATACTCTCTTATTTGTCTAAATGCCTTTTAGAGCGAAAATTATTTAAAATAGAGCTAAAAAATAAGCCCTTTTCAAGTGACTATTTGCAGAATGTGCGTCGAAGAGTAGAAGAAGTTAATGCGGTAAATGGGGAAGAAGAGCTAGCTTATTTGGTATTTACAGGGGAAGAATCGAATAGTGCTTACAGCCTGTCGAAGGAAGAAATCAAAATCTTGTATAAAAATGGGGAAATATTACCCATGTCAGAAGCTTCAGAACAGGTTAAGGATCATAAAATAAATACTAAGCATTATTTATGTTATCCGAAAAATATCACCTAAATTTGCAGCATCTACTGTTTAGCTTCTACTTTAAAGACCGAAATTGAATTTCGGCACCCCGCATAAAAAAACAATCTTACTCAGTCACATCTTTTATTTTGTGGCTGTAATACTTACGGAATAGATCAAATTCTTACACAATACAATTTTATTAATCTAAACCAATTCATTCAATTATGAAAAAATTGAACCTAATTCTTGTAGCGACCTTCTTGTTTTGTGGTTTCGCAGCAATGGCTCAAGTCCCTGGTGATGTACCACCAAATGCTGAACCCGGAAAGTGCTATGCTAAATGTCTCATCGCTGATGAGTACGAATCTGTAACTGAGCAAGTTTTGGTAAAAGCTGCTTCCTCTAGAGTAGAAACTGTTCCTGCTGAGTATGAAACAATAACTAACCAAGTTTTGGCAAAAGCTGAATCTTCTCGTATGATCGCTGTACCTGCTGAGTACGAAACAGTAACTGAGCAAGTAATGGTTAAGCCTGAAACCAAGCGTTTAATCCCTATCCCTGCTGAGTACGAAACAGTAACGGAGCAAGTTTTGGCAAAAGCTGAATCTAAGCGTTTAATCCCTATCCCTGCTGAGTACGAAACAGTAACGGAGCAAGTAATGGTTAAACCTGAGTCTCGTCGTATGATCGCTGTAGCTGCGGAATACGAAACAGTAACGGAGCAAGTAATGGTTAAGCCAGAATCTTCTCGAGTAATTACTGTACCTGCTGAATACGAAACAGTAACGGAGCAAGTTTTAGCAAAAGCTGAATCTTCAAGAGTAATTCCTGTACCTGCTGAATACGAAACAGTAACTGAGCAGTACACTATAAAAGAGGCAAGTACTCGTATCGAAAGAGTTCCTGCTCAATTTACTACCGAAACAGAAAGAATCGAAGTTTCTCCTGCTTCTACTAAGTGGGTTAAGAAAAAAGCAGATCGTAACTGTTTGTCTGCAGATCCTAACGATTGTTTAGTATGGTGTTTAGTAGAAGTTCCTGCTCAATACCGTAATGTAACTAAGCAAGTTCGTCAAGGTTGTGCTAGTGGTTATACTGACAATGGTGATGACTGCGTGAGAACAATTGAAGTTCCTGCAGAATACGGAAACCGTACTAGCCGAATTATCAAAACTCCTGCTTCTACTCGCACGGAAGCAATTCCTGCTGAATATAGCACCGTAACTAAAAGAGTAATCAAAACTCCTGCAACTACTCGTGAGGAAGTAATTCCTGCTGAATACAGCACCATCACTAAAAGAGTGGTTAAGAATCCTGCTTCTACTCGTGAGGAAGTAATTCCTGCTGAGTACAGTACAGTTACTAAAAGAGTAATCAAAACTCCTGCTTCTGTACGTGAGGAAGTAATTCCTGCTGAGTACAGCACCGTAACTAAAAGAGTAATCAAAACTCCTGCTTCTGTACGTGAGGAAGTAATTCCTGCAGAATACAAAACAGTTACTAAGCGTGTGGTAAAAACTCCTGCTTCTTCTCGCATGGAATCTATCCCTGCAGAATATGCAACAACTACTACTCGTAAAGTAAAAGCTGCTGCTGCAACTCGTTCAATCGACATTCCTGCAGAGTACGCTACAGTTACTAAGAAAAGATTGACTAAGAAAGGTGGATTTACTGAATGGAGAGAAGTTCTTTGTAATGAAAAAGTAACTGGTTATACTGTACGTAGTATCCAACAAGCTCTTGAGTCTCGTGGCTACGATCCTGGTCCTACTGATGATATAATGGGATCGCGTACCAAAGCTGCTTTGACTAAATTCCAAAAAGATAATAGCCTACCTGTAGGTCAATTAGATATGGAAACTTTGAGAGCGTTAGGTATCCAATACTAGACCTTAAGTTCTAAAGAACTTCTAATAAGAAACCCTGTGGTCATTGATCACAGGGTTTTTTCTGTTTATCTCAATAGCCTGGAAAATGATAATTTAGTAATGCTGATCTTTTATGGTTTTCTACCAAATTGGCTCTAAGAGGCCGCTTATCCTCCAAATATCTTAACAGTTAGAAAGTAGCATTATTGAGGAATAATTGTTATATTTGAATTAATTAGATATAAGTATGCCCCATAAATCTTAGAGACTAGAAGCTTAGACAATACGGATAGTTGTTTTGTCTAGGTATTCCAATAGAATTTTATTCCTTGTCATTTTTCTGGGCACCTGCTGAACTATTAGCAGGTGCTTTTGGTTTAAGAAGAAGTAACATCAAACATCCACTGCGTTTGCGGTGGATGTTTGTTTTTTTACTCCTTTTGCTAAAAAATACAGGATATCTAAATTGTGAAATCAAAAAACTGATCCGGTCTAATGCTTTGCAGCTTACCAAGTTTTTATACCCCTTACTGCGCATATGAAAAATGAAAAACTCCTATTACTGTTATTAGCATTGGTTCAATTTGCGCATATCATCGATTTTATGATTATTATCCCATTGGGAGCCCAGTTTATGGATATTTTCCAAATCAGTCCTAAGCAATTTAGCATAATCATTTCTTCCTATGCTTTAAGTGCTTTTGTGATGAGTTTGCTAGGTGCCCCGTTTATAGATCGTTTTGACCGCAAGAAAATATTACTCAATCTATTTATTGGTTTTGCTTTAGGAACCATTGCTTGTTCGATGGCTACGGGCTACCTTAGTTTTCTTGCGGCTCGTTGTTTTACAGGAGCTTTTGGCGGAATGCTCTCTGCCTTAGTATTGTCTATTGTGGCAGATTCAGTGCCCTTTGAAAGGCGATCTAGTGCTATGGGAATCATCATGACCGCATTCTCTGTAGCTTCTGTGGTAGGAGTGCCCCTCGGAATTTTTTTAGCGGCAGAATTTAGTTGGAGAATGCCTTTTGCGGCAGTTGGCTTTTTAGCCTTGTTTGGAAGTATTTTTATTTATAAATACATTCCCTCAATGACAGGGCATTTTAATACAGAAAAGGAAGCAAGTCCACCTTGGACGGTGATCGCTAATATTGCTAAAAATAAAAATCAACGAAGTGCTTTGCTTTTTTCTACGGCACTGATGTTGGGGCATTTTACGATTATTCCCTTTATCGCTCCATACATGCAATTGAATATTGGATTCTCCGACCACGAAGTAGCTTATATCTATCTGTTTGGAGGAAGTTTAACTGTTTTTTTATTGCCTTTGTTTGGTAAAATTGCGGATAGAGTTGGGAATCCCCAAGTATTTACGGTAGCCAGTTTTTTTGCGCTTTTTTCTATTTGGGTTTTGACCAATTTAGATACTGTTTCGGTCGTATTCGCGTTACTCGTAACGTCCTCTTACTTTGTTGTTTCTAGTGGACGTTCTGTACCTGCTACAACGATGGTAACCTCTGTAGTGAGTCCTGAAAATAGGGGAGGTTTTATGAGTGTTCGATCATCGGTTAATCAATTGGCATTGGGTTTGGCTTCACTGATTTCAGGGTCTATTGTGGTCGAAAACTCTATGGGATCTTTGGATAATTATGAGTATGCAGGTTATGTAGCGATTATGATGAGTTTGGTGGCCGTAGGAATTGCCTGGCAGCTCAAATTAAATGACCCTAAAGTAAGCGAATAACTTGATGGATTTCTTTTAATGTTGTTCAATGTTAGGGAAGACTCCTGATTTATTTCGCTTTATGGTCGATTGGTCAATTGTGCTTTTTCCAAATAATCCTTAAGCCTTTTATACAATGCTGCTTCCCGACAAAAGCGATTAAAAGTGTAAGAAATATGCACAATTGATACTAAACAGTCCATCAAAACAATTCTAATAGCGTATTTTTGAAAACGAATCTTTAATTGCTCTACATTTAAATAACTAATCTATGGCGGCTTCCAATGCGGATTATCAATTCATGGTAGATTTTCACCTACCAGAAGTACTTTCTGAGGAATTTATGAGTCTCGTTCCTTACCAAAGAGCGATGATTAATAATTATTTCAAAGAAGGGAAATTGATCAACTACGCACTTTCCTTAGAAAATTCGCGCCTATGGGCTATTTTTCAAGCCAATTCTGAATTGGAGGTCATGGAGCTTTTGGCAGACTTGCCACTCACTGAATACATGCAGCTAGAAATCCATATGCTGACTTTCTTCAATAGCAAGGAATCAGCGATCCCTAGTTTTTCTATGAATTAATCAACCGCAATTCTGTTTGGCGATTTTTGAGCAATCCTTACTATTTCCACATTATCTGATATTGACTAACCTGATCTTCATTCACTTTGACGATCAGCAAATAAAGTCCTTTGGGAAAGATAGCCATATCTATTGTCTTTAAATAATTGCCCTGTTTTTGATTGGGATACTCGGTTAGATAAACGGATTCGTTTTGCTCATTGTGCAATTCAATATGTACTGCCCCTGCTTCTTTCATCTGATATTTGACCTTAAGTTGCCCATTCTGAGTGTTGGGCAAAAGGGAAGGGTAAGCGGCCCATGGATTTACCTTTGGTTTGCTAATCGGTGCTGCCTTTTTTACCATAGGTTGGAGTAAAACGACTTGTCCTTGCGCAAAGTATTTTAAGCGATAATTTAATGCCTCACTTTTGACTTGAGGATAGGCAGGGTCTGAGATTTGATATTGTCCACCTCCATTACCTTGCGCTTTAATTTCTGCAATGGTATTATAATTTTTTCCATCTACTGTTCTTTGCAATTCATAGACCAAATGCTGGTCAAATTCATCTTGGGTAAACCAGTTAAAAGAAACTTTTTCTTGCTGAAATTCAACCCCCAAATCACTAACTTTTACTTTTTGCTGGTAAGTCTTTGGGATGGCTTTTTTTAGAACTACGGTCTGTCCAATCACTTGATTAGAAGAAGCGGTCCAACTAGTAGGAGGGGTATTTTTTTTAGAAGGAGTCGCAGCTATCAAATACGGATTAGGATTGCCTTTTGGGTAAATGAGTAAGACTTCTCCATTGCTTGGAGACCAAAGATCAATCCCGGCTGGTGGCGTAAAAAGATCATAAGGAGAAACCGCAGCTACCTCTTCAGCATTATCGGTCTTCACGGTTCGGACTTCCATTTTTTCTCGATCAATAAAGATCCATTTAAATTGATTGAAACTACCGCTATTTCGAGTCCATTTTTTATCATCATTATTTCTACGTAAAGGCGCACCCCAACATCCTTCCCCTACATAAACGGTTCCATTGGCATCGTCACGGATAAATCCTTCATCGCTTCCTATTTCTTTGGAAGGTCGGATTGGCCAGGTGGTTTTGACGACATGAGCATCTGATTCGACGACAAGGTTGACTCCAAAATCTTGAAAGAGTGGTGCCCAATTATACAGTTGGGTATTGCGTTCTGATTTGCGAGTATGATGAGGACGAATACCATAATGATATTGCGCTATTTTCCAAGTTTGATTACTTTTTTGCAATTCATTTTGCAACCAAAAACGTTGGTCTCCTCCTGCCGCAATCAAAGAATTGAGGGTGTAAATTTGTAAAAGCTCTCCACCAATTTTTACCTGATAATAGACATTGGGATTGGGGATATCAAATAAGTTGACAATGGTTTTATTGGAATACTCATGATTGCCACGAGTTGCCAAGATAGGAGTTAGACGTCCTTCAGGGCTGATCGTAAATTGCCAGTCATTAAACCAATCAATCCATTCTTTTGCACTATCTCCTCCGGTCATATCTCCACCAAACATCACGCAATGCGGACGCAATTTGGCAACCAGCATATTGGCTCTTCGACGAGCATCTCGGAAATTTCTAGAATCACCTCCGGCGATAATCGAAAGCCGTTCATAAGGATGATCTGGTGCCGTTCTAAAAGACATGCGTTGACTAATGCTATTATTATCTTTGATGATAAAATGATAAACCGTTCCAGCTTGCAGCCCTTTTAGGTGAATAAAATTATTGCGCATGCCTTTGAAGTCTACCACCTTATCCACCACTTGCGAATAGCTATAAAGACTTGGATCTTTTCCACCATCAAATTCATCGTAATACAAAACGGGATTAGCCCCTGATATTTGATCCCAAGCAATGACTATGCTGTGAGAAGGATCTTCTTGCCACATACATCGATACCTATCGGTAGCCGCATAAGACCAATCGATAGAGAGGAGCAAAAGAAAGATAGCGAGGAAAAATACCTTTGGATTTACCAATGATATAGATCGGATGGTGGGGGGTGTTTTTTTGTAAAAACTTCTTAAAACCGTAGCAGATGCCTTTCTTCCAAAGGTGGAAGACGGCGAGAAACTAGAGGCAATATAGTGTTTCACTAAGCCCATTACGGTACTTTTATTTAATGTTCCCAAGTGCTTATCTGTTTGAGTGCTGATTCTTAGAGACGGGAAAATTGAAACTTTTATTTCCGTCAAAATAATAAAGAATCCTAACAAATTTAATAAATCTGATCCGCTTATAGAATTTATGGCAAGGTATTAACGGCATTTATAGAAGTACTGGCAAAATTCCAAGCTGTTGATCGGCTATTTTCAAAGGGATTTATACGGAAATTAACGTTGTTTGTTGGAGGAAATGTCGTAATTTTGTACACATTAGTACCTACCAAACCAAAATATATTGATTTTTTTAATTTAACCTGCTTTGACCCTTATTTTATAGCTAGTCAAAGCACCAATTATTAGCAAATGAAGGATCCGGTCATTTCCGGCTTAATTGCCAAAGAACTTCAACGCCAACGTCATGGCATTGAACTTATCGCCTCCGAAAACTTTACCAGCCAAGCAGTCATGGATGCAATGGGCTCTTGCTTGACCAATAAATATGCGGAAGGATATCCCGGTAAACGATATTATGGAGGCTGCGAAGTTGTTGATGAAGTGGAACAATTGGCGATAGATCGTCTAAAAGAACTGTTTGGTGCGGAATACGCAAATGTGCAACCGCACTCTGGAGCACAAGCCAATGCCGCAGTATTTTTGGCTGTTTTACAGCCCGGTGATAAAATCCTTGGATTTGATTTGTCGCATGGTGGGCACCTTTCTCATGGGTCACCTGTCAATTTTTCAGGTAAACATTTTCAACCTAGCTTTTATGGCGTAGAAGAAGATACTGGGAGAATTGATATGGATAAAGTGGAAGCGACGGCGCTCCGCGAACAACCCAAAATGATTATCTGTGGAGCAAGTGCTTATTCCCGAGATTGGGATTATGTTCGCTTCCGTGCGATTGCTGACAAAGTTGGTGCTTTGCTTTTGGCAGATATTGCTCACCCTGCTGGTTTGATTGCTGCGGGCTTGCTCAACGACCCTATGGAGCATTGTCATATTGTAACTTCCACTACGCATAAGACTTTGAGAGGCCCAAGAGGGGGAATCATTATGATGGGGAAAAACTTTGAAAATCCTTGGGGGCGAACGACCAAAAAAGGGACGGTGATTAAAATGTCCTCGATTCTTAATAGTGGTGTTTTTCCCGGTATGCAAGGAGGACCATTGGAGCATGTGATCGCGGCGAAAGCGGTTGCTTTTTACGAAGCTTTACAACCTGAGTTTAAAACCTATGGCCAGCAAGTCATCAAGAATGCAAAAGCCATGGCGGATGCCTTTGTGGCTAAAGATTATAAATTGATTTCTGGAGGAAGTGATAATCACCTAATGTTGATTGATCTTCGTTCGAAAGGAGTAACGGGTAAACAGGCGGAGCAAGGTTTGGTAAAAGCAGATCTAACGGTCAATAAAAACATGGTCCCTTTTGATACTCAATCTCCTTTTGTCACTTCTGGTATTCGGATTGGTACTGCGGCGATTACGAGCAGAGGTTTTAAAGAAGCGGATTGTGTTAAAGTCGTAGATTGGATTGATCACTTGATTCAAAATATTGAAAATGAAGAAGCGATTTTGGCCACCCGAAAAGAAGTCAATGCATTTATGGAAGCCTTTCCACTTTATGCAGCATTAGGGGTGATGTAAAAGATCGACTGAAAAAATACAGCATTCGATATAAAAAATAGCCTTGGAAAATTTTCCAAGGCTATTTTTTTATTAGGAAGTGTAAGCGAAAGCAAAATTTATTTTGCCAGCATTGCTATGCTTCTCCTAGGAAATGTCTGGCTACATCAGGATGGCCTTTTAAAAAATCATCCATCAATTTTTGACTTACCACAAAAGTGATTCGCTTCCCAAAATTTCCCCCTTCCTTGAGATGGATATGCATAGACCGAAAGAAAAGATAATCACTTTCGTCCATGCGTTCCACATTAGAATAGGGATATCGAAAGGTTTTAAAATAGTTGGTCACATAGACAAACTCTCCGTCTAGTTCTACTCGCTTTAAACGCATTACGGACCAATACAAAATAGCGATACCGAACAAGAAGAACAGAAGGGCTCCGAGCTTTAAAGTCCCCGCAGGAATTCGCGAATTGATCCCAATTCCAGAAAAGAAAAGTGCTGCAGTGAAAGACCCAAAGAAAACGATCCAAAAAGTAGGAATAAAGAACTTAAGTAATAAGGTTGCCGAAGAGGATACTCTTTCCATTAGAAATATTTTTGCGGGATTAACCCTTAATGTGCTTGGTGAATTTTTATGCTTTTAAGGCTGCTTCCCGTTTAGCTTCGACTCGGCGAGCAATAATGATGCTGGCTTCGTAAAGAAAATACAAAGGAAACCCAATCAAGAATTGAGTGATGACATCCGGTGGTGTAATGAAAGCAGATAAAATCAGAATAATGATAAAAGCATGGCGTCGATAAGTCCGCATAAAAGCCTCCGAAATCAAACCAATCTTGGCCAAAAAGAAAACGGCTACCGGCAATTGAAAGACCAAACCTGTAGGTAAGGTAAACATCGACATGTAGCCTACAAAAGAAGAGAGGGTTGGCGCATTGGTGGCTCCCATGTCATAATTTCCTAAGAAGGTGATGGCAAAAGGAGAAATGATGTAATAGCCAAAAAGTACTCCCGATAAAAAGAGAAAGGAACAGATGGCGACCACCCCACGCGCTGCTTTTTGCTCTGCTGGCAAAAGCCCCGGTTTTACAAATCGCCAGATCTCGTAAAAGATATAGGGAAAACCAACAACGAGTCCCAATAGAAAGGAAACTTTTAGGTGTACCATAAACTGCTCTCCCAACTCCCTCGTGATCAATTCCATATCCGGTGGTCGCATGCACAAGGCATCAGAAAGACCACACAAAAAACGATACGTCCAGAACTCAGGGTGCTTAGGAGCAAGAATAACATGCTCAAATACAGGCTTTCCAGCAGCCAAAACCGCTATAGCAATCACCATAATAGCAATCACCGAACGGATGAGGTGCCACCTCAATTCCTCCAGATGATCGAGAAAAGACATCTCCTTTTCTCCTGTTCCACTATCTAATTGATCAACGTCTACCTGATCGAGTGCCATTAATTGATTTTTTGTGCGTTTTCGTACGGCTTAAACAACTTCGTTATCAGCGCATAAAATTACAAAATAAATTGACGTAATTTTTATCCCCTCCCTATTTAAAACTAGTTTTTTATATCGAAAGCACTAAATTTAGAACCAACCATATTCTTACTTTCGACTAAATACAAGTCCTCTAGGTTTAATCGAATGATAAATAAGTCCTTTAGGCTTTTAGATTCTCATTGATAACAATCTAAAATAAAAATAGATCAAGGTTTGTTACTTTTTTGTCTATGGCCGTTATGTTGTTGTCACCACCCAACAGGGTAGCGCAATATTTCCTTATTATTAAATGAAAATTCTTCCCTCTCAGATGAATAGATTTTACAAGGTGTTTTAGTTTTTCGATTAGTATTTGCACTACCTCCTGTTTGCCATAAAGGCAAAACCCAATTTTTTCTAAATATCAATTTTTGCTTCCTCCAAGGAAGCATAGCATTCTGTTGTCTCTATTGAATATAGAGATTCAATCGCATTTATAGGTATTATTTCACCCTTTAAAAAGAGCCACTTCTATGTCATTACCGAAAGAACCACGCCAACTAATGATCAATCTAATGTACCTCGTGCTCACCGCGATCTTAGCACTCAATGTCTCTGCTGAAATCCTAAATGCCTTTCTCAGTATGGATGAAAGTCTGCAAGAAAGTACTCAAATAATTGGTCGATCCAATGAGATACTTCTCAAATCAATCAGGGATCAAGCAGAAGCTTATCCACAATTTAAATCTTTTCATGATCAAGCCATTAATGTACAAGAATACACCAAGTCTTTCTGCAATTATGTAGAAGCTATGAAGACAAACTTAGTCGAACGATCTGGTGGAATGGATGAGGAAAATATGCCGGTAGGAATGAAAGATAAAGATATTACAACCCTTCTTTTTGTAGAGGAAGGCGAAGGAAATCTTTTGCGAGATTCTGTATTGGCTTTGCGGACGCAATTGTTGAATCTAGTGCCAGATACTGCCCGAGCGATAGTGGAAGAAAACATGCCATTGGGTATCCCCGAAATACCAGAAGATTCTGACAAAAAAGATTGGGCAGATTATACCTTTCGGCAAATGCCAGTCGCTGCGGTTTTGCCCTTGTTGACCAAATTTCAAAGTGATGCCAAAGTAGCAGAGACTAGTTTACTCAATTATCTGGCTGGAAAGATTTCTGCCAAACCCGTGCATGATGAGTATGAAGCTTTAATTGCGGCGGACAAAAGTTATGTGATCGTTGGAGAGGAATTGAACGCAGAAATTTTTCTGGGGGCTTATAGTTCTACCACAGATAATATTTCGGTAAGGGTAAATGGCCGAGCGGTACCCGTGAGAAATGGCAAGGCCATTTTTAGTAATCAGGCAGGAAGTATCGGTACCCATGATCTAAATGTGGAAATCAAAGCGCGCGATCCACGGACAAATAAAGTAACGTCTTATACTCGGAAATTTACTTATGAAGTTGGAGAAAGATCTGTAACGACTTCTGCGGATAAAATGAATGTCTTTTACCTTGGCGTCGAAAATCCATTGTCTGTCTCAGCTGCCGGAGTGGCAAGTGGAGAAGTGCAGGTGAGTGGTACGGGGGTGGATATTTCAAAAGCATCAAATGGAAAATACATCGTTAAACCTCGCCGTCCGGGGAATGCGACCATTACGGTTTCGGGAGGTGGTTTAAGTCCGACAAAATTCGAATACCGAGTCAAAGCCATCCCCACGCCGATTGCTCGCTTGGGCGATAAAAACTCTGGAATTATGAAGCCCAATGTTTTTAAAGCGTATAATAAAGTTTACCCTCATCTAGATAATTTTGACTTCGAGGCCAAATGTAATTTGATCGGTTTTGAATTAGTGAGAGTCGACAAACATGGCGATGTATTCGATAGTCAAAATAGGGGAGGAACGTATAGTGAAAAAACTCGGAGATTGGTCAATGCTGCTAAGTTTGGAGACACTTTTTATTTTGATAAGATCAAAGCCAAATGCCCCGGCGACCAAAGCAGCCGCAAATTAAACGGACTAGTATTTCGGATTCAATAGTAGGTGCTTAATATGGTTGAAAAAATAAGTCCGACGTTTTTCATTTTACTTGAATACCTAACGATTTGAAAATGAGGTGGTTTTAAGTTAAATGGAAAACTCAAATGAGGACTTTATTTTTTAAACAGCACATAATTGATCAACCTGCCTATTTTCATATAGGCCGTTTCCTCTAATTGCACTCCCCACACCAACACTGAGAGAAAGGTGATTCGTAGGTGGTGACCCAACAACGAATCGGGGAGTGCTTTTTAATTTTCTATTCTAAAAATATTTACCAGAAATTTTTAAATAAAAATAAACCTATGAAACGTATCGCAATCAGTTTTTTATTGCTCTGTTTTTACGCTTGTTTGTTTGCGCAACCTTTGGATGATATCGTCGAACGAAAATTGATGAAAGAACGAAAAGTATTGGCCTATCCGAGTTTGAGAGAAGCGGATATTTTTTGGGAGAAAAGAGTATGGCGGGTGATTGATGTCAATGAAAAAATGAACAAGACTTTTGTCTATCCCCAAAACCCATTCTTTTCTATTTTGTCGGAAGGGGCTTTGGCCGGAGAGATACAATTATACGATTCGGAAACAGAGTCTTTTGATCTTCCTTTAGGGGAAAAAGACTTGGATGGAATACTATATCGAATCGATACTTTTGAGATCTATAATCCAGAGACTTATTTGCCGGAATTGCAAGTGATTCGCGATGAAATTAATTATGAAGACATCAAACGCTTCCGAGTAAAAGAAGTTTGGTTTTTCGATGAACAAAGATCCGTGATGAATGTGCGGATTATTGGTATTGCTCCGATTATTGAAGTCAAAGATGAGCATGGAAATTTCCGTTATGAACGGCCGCTTTTCTGGGTGCATTATCCAAGCTTAAGGAAATATTTGGCACAACAAGAAGTGTTTAATCCGGGCAATGATAATCGAGTTATGAGTTGGGAAGATGTTTTAGAAATGCGCTTTTTTAGCAGTACGATTTACAAAACTTCTAATATCCATGACCGACGACTTTCTGGTTATTTGGAAGGCTTAGATTTATTGCAAGAAGCAGAAAAACAAAAACAAGCAATCTTTAATTTTGAACATGACCTTTGGTCTTATTAAAAGGGGCTTACGGGTATAAAAAAAGTAGAATTTAAGAACGGTTGACTAGAGTTAGCCAAGTCTTAAATTCTACCAAATTTTGATTACTATAATAATTAAATACTCTTCAAGCTATTTTGTCCAAGTAT
Source organism: uncultured Saprospiraceae bacterium (assembly GCA_964419315.1). Taxonomy (GTDB): domain Bacteria; phylum Bacteroidota; class Bacteroidia; order Chitinophagales; family Saprospiraceae; genus CALLVY01. Next base: position 14,446 of record CAYQRA010000026.1, read on the forward strand.
TTGTTTGCTTTACTATTTGATGTTGTTCGAAGGGTAAATGAGAATCTGTTTTTTTGATCCTCCTTTTATTATTTAGTTAGTTTGAATATTTAGTTTTTTAGTTTGGATCACCTTTCCATCACTTTTTAAAACAAATAAATAAGTACCAGTAGCCCAATTACTAACATCTAATTGTTCTTTCGCTGCTGCTGTAGTGTTGATGATCTGTATTTGCTTTCCTTGTAGATCGTATACCAATATTTCGCTTTGATTGGCCGTTTCATCGGTATTAGTCAGGTCGATATAAACCTCATTACTTGTTGGGTTGGGATACAAAGAAAAACCTGACCGATCATGTTCTTGGTCTTTTCCTTTATACTCAGAGAGTCCTTCCTCTGGATTGCCTGTGAACTCTTGACACTTAGGCAAACGATCTTCCAAAAATTCACAATGAGTACTTTCACAACCCGCACAATCAACGATGGTCAAACACAGGTGATACCCATATTGAACTGGATACTCTTTTGGACGGAAGTCAAAATGAAAACCATGATCAACAAGATTGAGCGTTCCAATTCCTGGCGAGCCAGCTGCGAAATCTTTTAGTCGCCAAGTGCTACTGATAATTCCTGATGGATTGACACATTCGCCACAATCGTTGGTGGCAGACGGCGTACTGGTATTGGCAAAGTCAAAACTACAATTTGCGACATTGTAATCTGTTGTAAAAGAAGCTTGGCAATCGGTTGGAGGTGGAGGTGGAGGAGTGAAATCACAATCTTTTATACAATTAGCTTTTACTGAATATTGCCAATCATATGAACAATTGTATTGGGAATTAGATAGAAACGAGAGGTTGATGTCTAAAACGTCTTCGGTAATTTTACAAAGAGGAATGACGATTTGTTGTTGGTTAGGAAAAAATTCGCCATTCACCGTCCATAGGACTTCTTGTAATATAATGAGAGGAACATCGGGAGCCAATTTAATGGTTACTTCGCAAGTCTCTTCATTGACTTTTGGCTCGGTAGCAATTGTACTGGGATTGTAATCATTGCAATTAAAAACTTGAGTAAAGCCAACATTACTCAGGAATAAGAAAAAGAAAAGAAGTTTTAAAATTTTCATAAAAATAAGTTTTAGCTTCTATTTAAGTCCAAAAAATGGGCTTTAAATAGATTGTTAATGAAAGAATATATTTAGTACTGAAGTAGCCAATTCGGTGACTTCTATTGTTGAGTAAATCGAAAAGTAGAAGTGTAACCACTTGAGGAAGTTTTTTTTAATAAAAACTATTTTGAGTTGAAAAATGGCAGAGTTTTTTTGATCTTGGTGATTACATTTTCTAAATAAAATTTATTGACGAGTAAGACCATGAGTTTTTTTCGAAAGGCAAAATATTTTTCAGACCGTGAAATCATTGCAGGTTTGCAAAGTGGAGGAGATAGAGAGGATGAAATCATTGCTTATCTCTATAAAACCCATTTTGCTATGATGGTAAAAATGATTCGTAGTAGAGGGGGGACGGAGGAGGAAGCAAAAGATATTTTCCAAGAGGCTATCATTGATTTTTATGAAAATATAAAAAAAGGGCGCTACCAAGAACTAGCGAAAATTAGTACTTACTTATACAGCCTTTGCAAAAACAAGTGGATCAATTACTACAAGCGACAAAGCAAAACTTTGGGCATGGATAAAATGCCACATCAAACGGAAGAGAACCTTGCTTTTGATGGAACGGAAAGTGTAGCGAAAAGTGAATTTGTCAAAGAGTTAATGTCTAAGCTTGGAGAAGATTGCCGCCATATTTTGGTTTTATCTATCTTCAAAGGCTACTCGATGAAAGATATTGTAAAGGAAAAAGGATATAAAAACGAACAAGTTGCGCGAAATAAAAAAAGTAAATGCCTAAAATATTTGAAGCAAATCCTATTGGATTCTACTTCTATGCTCCGTAAATTGAAAGACCTATAATGGAAAACCAAGAATCTAAAAATCGTTCTTTGATTAACCGTTTTCTCAATAAGAGAATAGAGAAAAAGGAGACCGCTGATTTTGTCCGTAAAATGGCGGAAGAGGATTTTAGTGAGGCTGCACTGAATGAAACGGTAAGGCAGTTTGGTCGAGGAGCAATGAAAGATAAATTAGAAGACGTTCACCAAGAAATGTTGCTAGAAAAGCAAAGTTATAAAAAACGAATAGGCGTAACTTTGGTCTTACTATTGGTCGCTTTGTTGATTGGTGTTTGGGGGTATCAAAAATACCAATCAGAACAAATTCCGGCTACTCCCCAACAAATTTATGCCAACTATTTTGAACCTTATCCAGTGGTGAATTTTAGAGGAGAAAAGGAAGATCCAAAAGAAATAGAGAAGGCAATAGATGCTTATGGAAATGAAAATTATGCAAAAGCAATTGTCTTATTTGATGCCATTTTAGAAAATCCTTCGTCTACCTACCCATCTTATTTTTATAATGGTTTAAGTAATTTGGCAGTAGGAAACTCACAAGCTGCTATTGATGCTTTAGAAGTGGTCTTGACCACGGATAATGACTTGCAGGAAACTGCTCAGTGGTATATCGCTTTGGCTTACCTTCAACAAGATGATATCGCCAAAGCTCGTTCGGTCTTGCAATTATTATCAGCCAATGAAAATAATGCCTATCAAAGCAAAGCGGTGAAAATTTTAAGCGAGTTACCTGATTCGATAAATCAGGAAAATTAGAAATCCAATGGACCCAATGATCCATACCCAAGGAGGTTTAGCGTATCCTGATATAGGAGAAGGGTTGCCAATTAATACAAAATTAGACCAAAAAAAAGGATGTGCTGTAAATTTATCTGCGTCCTCCAAGAAACGTTTTTTAGCTTCGTTTAAGGCACTAGTTTTATCCGCTCCTTCTATATATTTTTGAGAAAAAGTAGTCACTAGCTGAGCGGCTGATTTATCATCTGCTTTCCACAAACTAGTCAATATGCTAGGACATCCGGCATAGCGAAATGCTCGCGCCATACTCATTAATCCCTCTCCTTTTACCATTTTTCCAGCTCCTGTTTCACAAGCACTTAAGATGCTCAAGTCTGCTTGTAGCGAAAGGTTATATAATTCATAAATATTCAAATAGCCATCTTCTTGGTCTTGCTTCTCTTGTGAAAAATGTAGCTTAGAGTATTTAGGGTTTTTGTCATCCAGTGTGGCATGCATTGCTAAATGAATGATTTGAGCTTGGGGAGCTTTTTCTTTAAATTGAAATTCACTTGCCTCGGAACCTTTGTATCGCAGTCCTTTAAAAAGTTTTCCAACAAGGTCAATTTCCTTACTAGTCGCTTTTAGAGACTTTAAAGCCTTTGGAGATTCGCGGAGGTTTTTAATCGAAGTTGGTCGGTCGGTTTGAGGAGTATAAGTAGGAGCAAAACCTAGGTAGGGGAAGCTTGTTTTTGTAAACTTTTTTTTGTGCAATAACAAGGTGCTAGAATAGGCATATCCTAATTGGAAATCAAAAAGCAAATATGCTAATTTTTTATAATTCCTTTCGACCTTTTTAACGATGGGTTTGCGAAGTAATGCATCAAAAGAGAGTTGAGTTAAGGAGCCGCTAGGAATAAGAAAAAGTTGCTCTTTTGAGCGAATTAATTGTTGACAAGCAGGGGGGAATAACTTCTGGTAGAGATAGAAAGCACTCTGAGAATATTGCTCGTAGGATTTTTGTGGATAAGTTGTGAAAAAGCTATAATCACTAGTGTTTTTTAAGTACTGTTGAATGTATTGGTGAAATTGTTGGTCAATCTTTTGACGGTCTAGGTGTAGTTTTTTCTTGGTAATCGTAAAAATAAAAAGGAGAGAATCGGAAAGGTGATACTCGATGATTGCCTGTTGCTGCTTTAAGAAAGAATTTTGTATTTCCTTTAGGGACGCCAGAGAATAATCGTATTTTAAATCAAAATATTTAGGATGATTTTGTTCCAATATTTTCTTTATTGCTTCGAAGTCATTATTCAATTGAAACAGATGATCTTTCCATTCATCTAAGACTGGGTTTTGTTTTTGATTTGCTTCATAAATTTTCTTTTCCCAAAAATTAATCAAGGATTGCAATTCTGCTTCTTCCACCAATAACTTTTCAGGAATACCTAAGGTTTGTTTTGCCAAACTTTCTCTCACCATAGCAGTCAAAATATTACTCTTACTGCGCTCTACAATAAAAAAAAGATCCTCCCATGTTTTGGCATCAGCAGTATGTTGACTTAATTCATAGGCCAATTCGATGGTATAATTACTACAGATATTGATTTGTTCGGTTAGTTGTTCTTGTTCCGCAGAAGCATAAGTCTTACTAATGTTTTGATAAAGGTGATTGAGTAGTTTTTTATTTTGTTGCACAATCAAATGTTGGTCAGATGGGGAGGCTTTGGGGTATAAACATTTATTTTTCTGAATAAAAGCACTGACCGCCTTTAAGGAGAAATGATGTTTCTCCCAATCTGGTGAGGAGAACAAATCTTTTTTTGAAAACTGCGGCAATGCGGCATAGAGAATTTGTTGGTAATAATAGGCAGCTTCTTGAAAATGTTTTTGCTGTTGATGATATTTGGCAAATCCTAGTAAAGAAGGGATCCATGTTTCGTTGGGTACTAAGGAGTTTTTTTTACAATAAGCCAAACTTTGTTGAAAGTGTTTTTCTGCTTTTGGATAATCGCCTTTTTGAGCGTAGCAAGTTCCCATGTTCATTTCTGTTTCTGCCAAAGAAGTATGGCCACCACCCTGGTATTGTTTTTGACTAATTCTACCCGCTTCCTGCAGGGCTTTGATGGCTTGATCAGCTTTTTCCTTTTTGAGAAGGATGGCTCCCAATAGATTATAATTGGTGACTAAGTGGATGTAGTCTTCATTGAATAATTCCTGGTAAATTTCGATAGCATCTCTGCAATATTGTTCTGACTTTTTTAGATCTCCTGCATTGAAATAAACCTTGGCGATACTCGTCATTGCAATAGCTGTTCGAAAATGTTTAGGTCCAGCCATTTCTTGATGGAGCCGTAATGCCTTTTCGTAATAATCAATTGCTTTTTTAAACTGTTGAGAGTTCGCATATCCAACCCCTAAAAAGTAGTAAGCAGAGGAGGTAAGTTCATTCTTCTCCCCGTATTTAGCTTTGGCTAAAACCAATGCTTTTTCAATGGTTTTGATTTCTAATTTTGAGTTCCCTAAAACATTATAAAGGCTTCCCAGACGTAAGTAACCTTGGATAATAGTACGATGGTCTTCTCCCATTTTTTGTCTGCGAATACGCTGGGTTTTTTTCAAGGCATTTAATGCTTTTTCGTAATTTCCTTCTTGTATATAAGCTTCGGAAAGATTGGACGTTAGCTCCGCCAAAATCATGTCTTCTTCAGTTTTTTTTGCCGTATATTTTTGGACCGCCTTTTTTTGAAAATAAATAGAAGAGTCTATTTTGCCTTTTATCTGATAAGCAATCCCCAAAGAAGAATAGGCTCGACACCGCTCTACCAAGAAAAAAGAATCTTGAAGGTTGGTATTGGCTAAAGAGATGGCCTGGTGAAAATGAAAAATGGAGGCCTTTAAATCTCCTTTAAATCCATTGGTTTTTCCGAGTAAGCGATTGGCCCTTGCTGCTTGCAAATGATTTTTGTTTTCTTCAAAAAATGAACGTGCAGTATGGAGATAAAGGTAGGCACTATCGTATTGGGATTGAGTTAAAAACGCTGCACCATGATTTAAGTTTTCTTCTGCCACCTGAAAATTCATTTGTGCCTTGGATAAATTATGGACTAGAAAAATCAGGCTAAGGAAGATAAGACGTGTTTTCATGTTTTCTATTTTGATCAGACCGAGCAGCTGCGAGTTCTATCTTAACGTTACTGTAAGGATAATATTTGTAATAAATAGTTGTATTTTTTATTAAAATTTTAGGAGCAAAATAAAAGTCTAGTTTTTAAAATAGGACTAAGGAGGGAAATATTTTTAGGAACTTAGAGAAAAGAGAGAAAGCTTATTTTACTCCTAATTTGATAGGCCAGCTCAATAGCCAGAGGATTTCTCAAAATAAAGACTGGAAGACTAAATAATTTTGGACGTTGAAGCTAAGAAACTTTTTGAATTTGACAATTCAGATTTCAAAAACCAGCTTCAACCAGCTTCTAAGAAGATTAAAAAAGGTGACTATTCTGAATCTGATTAGTCTTTACTTACATAGACAATAGTTCGTGCAGGTTTTAAGTGCAAATTTGGATAAAAATAAAAAAGGTCGT
>CAYQRA010000027.1:0-20566 GCA_964419315.1 uncultured Saprospiraceae bacterium
TTGGTGCGTCATTCCGGGTTCCCCGTCTGGCCGCCGGACAGGCTCACAGCAGTTCCCAGCCTATTAAAAAATAGTCTTCCACTGCTTTTGATTTAGCACCCTGCCAGCGCGAGTGGTAGATTCCTACCAAGAAGCTAAAATACTCAGTTTAGTTCAGTACCTTGCGCTCTACCACCCCAATAATTTAAAAACATCAACACAGTTATGAAACCACAAACATTAATTTTTTTATTGACTTTTCTATTACCCATATTGGGCTACGGTCAATATTCTTTTGTACCCAAAAACCTTAGGGCCCAAGAAAAATTTTGGAACTCTACCACACTGGTCGTTCTAGAAGAGGGAGAGGAAGAATACAATGAGGTATTAAAAACTGCGATGGAAGAACATTGGAAGCATACTCCTTTTGAATTTATTTATTCGGAAGAATTAACAGGGCAAATATCGCAGGAAGAATATTCCTTTATCTTGCCATTGTCCATAAATATGCAAGAGTCAGGATCAGCGGCAGTCAGTGTGTCTATTTTGGGCTTGATTATGGGAGGCAAGAAAGGGATTCGAAGTTATGGTCGATCAGATTTGTTAAGTATTGGATTACTAGATAATACTACGGCTCGAGGGATCAAGGAGGGACGTGAAACAACCTTCGATGACTATAGTTATAGATTGCATCATATTATCCTCTTTATGCACGAAACCTTGAGTATCGTCAATAAGGAAAGTAGTATGTCTTCCGGTGCAATTGTTGGTGTGCTGATAAAGAAGTTTCTAAATTATTATAAAACTAAGGCCAGTAATATTAGGGGTAAAACGCTGTTGATTGATAAAGATATTTTTGCAGAAGATATAAATAGTAAAGGGTTTAGAAGCGAATACAGATACAAATATAAAATAGTTTCCAAAGATAAAATCAAAGAGGCCATTGCTGCTAAAGAGGATAAATTTTGTTACCTATTAACATTTAAGGACCCCGGAATACAATTTTTTATTGCCTCTTGTGCCACTGCTGAAATTTACTACGCCGATCGTATCGGAATAGGAATTGTCGATTATAAAGATATTGGCAAAAAAGAAATTAAAAAGTTAATGAAAGCTATTAATAATTAGAGCGCTTAGCGCTACACCCATCAGTGCAGCGCACTACTCCCCAGCCACAAAACACTCCTTCAGCAAAAACTATAAAACCTCCCCCTACCAGGGACTCACTCCGATAGTGGCAAACGCCCCAGAAAATTCTCCTTTTTTCTTTCTAGATAAATCAGCCATTCGCCATTCTCTAATAAGGAGCAGTCGTGGGGCTGAATGATCAGGCGATTTTCCTGTTCAGGACTGATTACTTTTTGAATGACCTGACCACTTGGGTCAATATGCACCAAGACTACTTCGGCGATAAATCGATGTCTAAATTTGGTGCGTTCATAAACTTCGGGGATAGCGGTATTTCCTTTATAATCATTGAATAATAAATAAAGGTGTTCTCCTATCAAGGCGGAGCTAAAACCATAAAAGATATTGGCGTTGGATTCATTGTATTGTTTTTTGGAAATCTTTCTCGTCCAGTTGGGGGCGCCCGTGGGGGAATAGTCGATGACTATAATCGCATCGTATTGATCGTCACTTCCAGCGGAAGAGGGACTGCTAGAGGTTTTTATTTCTCCGACCAAGACCATTCCTCCTTCCTTTTTAGAAAAAGTTCGCCGACAAATCAATTCCACAAAATTTGGCTTTTTGCCATCGGCTACCTTTTTTTGAATTTTTTTTGCCTTGCTGGGTTTGAGGTCCTGTAAGACAATTGCGGCATCGAAATCATGGTGCTTTACAAAGCTTAGTTCTTGTTGGCCTTTTTGGAAATGGATCATAAAACTACCGAGTATGGAGGATTGCCTTTTTGTTTTATTCGTATAAAATCCGCCTCCAATAATGTTTTGCTCCGAGTCGAATGCAACGTTCATTTTGTGAATTTGTAAACCGCCTAGCTCAATGGGGTAGCGTTGATACTTTTCTTCCTCGGCACTAACCGTGACCAATTCGTAATCTTTATGAAAATACAAATTGGGTAATAATCTATTTAAATAATTCAATAGGTAGACGTTTCCTTTATTGTCAATCAATTGTTGATCGACCTCATAGATTTTGGGATAACTTTTGACCGTTTTTGCTGGGTGTGGAAAGGTCAATTCCTTCCTCCATAATTCTTCAAAAAGAGGGTCTAAAACGACCACCGTATAGGTGGCATGATCTGTTTTTTCATCTCGATCTTCACAGCCTACCAAAATCTTAGATTGATCTGGTGAAGTGTTCACAAAGTAAGAGGCATTTTTTTCAATGCCATGCTCATGACTAACCGTCAGGATTTTTTGAGGAGTCCCTAAGTTCAAACTTTTCTTATTGAGTTTTTGAGTATAAAGCGAACTTTTAGTGCCGGAGGTATTCAAAAGAGAAGTAAGAAAATAAATTTCGTCTTGGTAGGAAAATGCGCCTTGGTATTGCATCTTTTTATTCGTTCTTCGGGGCTCTATTCCTTTTTCTTTAATGAATTTTAGAGATTCGTCATAAATACTTATAAACACTTTGTCATTAGGCGAAAATGTTCTCTTGATTTGGAGGTAACGATTATCCTCCAGCTTTAGGAGATCGCTGGAGTAAATGTCATTGAGCGCTGCGTGGGCTTTTCCAATCTCTAATTGAAGGTCTTTGGCTGGGGGTTGAGCAAAAGAGCAGAAGGCCAATAAGAAGAGAAAAAGGAAAGGCATCGTTTTTTTATAGAAGGGAGTCCACAGATTGAGTTGAAAAATGGGTATAGCATCATTGTCAATTTTTTATTGTTAGAAAGTACAAAGTTAAGATGGGAGGGGTGGGGAAAACGTGCACACAAATATTGGCTTAATTAATTTAAATTACGAATAATGAACCATAAAATTGCTTCCGCAGAATACCTTCCTACTATTTTCCTATGATTGCCGTTTTACTCCTTGCTTAAGCAGACTAAAATTTAAACAACTATTAATCCTTAGTTAACTCTTCTTTCCTGCTTTTTATTGAATTTTGACCATTATAAACCCAAATTAGGACCGATGAGTTTTTTAATGATTTTAGGCTACTCCTTTCTTACGATTCTAGCAATTGTACTTTTGTTTGTAGCGGCACTATACCTAGGAGCTTTGGTTCCAGTCAACCGCAAATTCCAATTGCTCGAAAATGGTATTGATATTTTTGTTTCTACCAATGGAATGCACTTAGATTTTATTGTACCGGCTCAAAATAAATTGATGGATTGGACACAGATTGTGGATAGCCGTCCTTTCAAAAAACCACTTCAGGAATATACTTATCTCGGCATTGGCTGGGGAGCACCTGAGTTTTATTTGGAGTTAGAAACTTGGGACAATGTCCCTTTTGACGTAGGCTTTCGAGCATTGGCGATTCCTTCCCCAACCATCATGCATTTGATTGGCTATGATGAGCTGCCTTATCAGGATTTGAAGGTTAGAAAAATCACAATTTCCCCCAGTCAATATCTTCACTTGTGTAGTTACATTTACAATAGTTTCAAGTTGGATGAGGAAAATAGAATCCAATTGATTCCGGGCGCTGGATATACTGAAAATGATAATTTTTATCATGCCGAAGGAAATTATCACCTTTTCCATACCTGTAATTATTGGATCAATAAAGGATTGAAAAAAATTGGAGTGTACGCGCCAGTTTGGTCGCCCTTAGAAAAAAGGGTTTTGTATCAATTGGATAAATTAGATGCCCAAACCATTACGACTAGTGAATATGCTTTTGAGGTTCCTGTAAAAACGGCTGAAGTTTTTTAATGATAATTATAACCTTATTAAAAACGCTTTTTTTCTTTGTTTCAACTTGTCTGTTGATCTATAGTATCCTATTTATTTTGGGTTTACTCATACCGATTAATCGGAAATATCATCCTATAAAAAACGGCGTCGAATTCTATATTGCTACCAATGGTTTGCACACTGAATTTATCTTACCTGCGATACACTCCAGTTATGATTGGACGGAGACCCTCCATCCCGCATCTTATCATATGGAATCGGCGCAAACCTTTTATTTTGGAATAGGCTGGGGAGATAAAGCGATCTATTTAGACTTAGAAGATTGGAATCAATTAACTTTTGCAAAAGGCTTTCGTTGTTTGTTTATCCCCTCTTCTTCTATTATGCACATCAAGTCTTATGAGGAAGTCCCTTTCGAAGAATATCAAATCGAAAAAATAAGTATCTCGTCTTCTCAATATACTCAATTATGCGATTTTATTTTGGCAAGTTTTGCTTTAGATGAACAACAAAAAGTGCAATTGATCGAAAACTCTGGGTACACCAATAAAGATAATTTTTACCATGCCATCGGTAAATACCATGCTTTTCAAACCTGCAATTTTTGGGTCAATAAAGGCTTGAAAAAAGTAGGGGTTAGGACGACCTTATGGACTCCCATTGATAAAGGGCTTTTCTATCAACTCAAAAAAGTAAAACCAACTGTGTAGGAATTTGGATCTGCTCCGCAAAGCCCATTCATCGCACCAAATTCTCCAAAACTATAAAAGGCAAACCCTTTTCTATCCATCGATCTGTATAGCCCAAATCAGGAATAACCTCAAAGGTCAGCGCTCCTAAAATCAGATCAACATCTCCATCTCCATCTTTATCATTGGCGTCTAGGACTATCCAACGACCTTGGGAATTGTTTTCGAAAGTAGAAGCGACAAAGGAAAAATCGCCTTGGTTTTCTAAATACACAAAACTCTCTTTAGCTCCCTTGGCAAAATCTGGAAAAAAAGAAATGGCCGCCATGTCTAAATCGCCATCCAAATCAAAATCCACGATCTTAACACCATTGGCACCATGAAGTGGATAGAAATATTTTTGGGTGTATTTATTGGTACCATTATTTTCAAAAACGTAAACGCCATGATAAGGTTTTAGGATGGGATTAAAATCTGCATTGTCTCCTGCAGTATACACGATGTCCCAGTCGCCATCATTTTCTAAATCAACCAATTCCATATTGGTAGATCCATGAGAAGGAGAAAAGGAAAGGAGGACTTCTCTTGAAAATTGTCCTTTGCCCTGATTATAAAAAAGAGAAATGCCTTCTTGCCCTTGTGCAAACAAAACCATAATATCAAGTCGTCCATCTTGATTGAAATCTCGAAGAAAAGTTTTGCTAGCACCAGTTTGTTGAACCAAAGAACGAGGTACAAATTCTTGATTTCCTTTATTGTACAAGATGTTCAATTGACCCGCCCATTTTCCAAATTCACAAAGGACAATATCTGTTCGTCCATCTTGATCCAAATCACCATAAGCAGCATGTACCGGGCGTTTCAGTTGATCGGCAATGATCCGTGCTTTTTTGTTTTCTGATTTTGGTAAATGGAGGAGCATGCCACTGGCTTGATCGGTCGGTGAAAAAGAACCCATGGATAATATCCAATAGCCATCTTCTGATTCTCTGAGGTGAACCGCTCCTTCTAGAATGTTTCCAGATTTTAGCAGGTTCAAATTTTTATCAAACTGTACTAATTTTTTGGAAAGGGCATCACCAACAAAAATACTTTGGTCTTGCATAAATTTAACCAAGGTAGTGGAAGGTGGGGAAATCTTAAACGCTGGTTGGATGACTTTAAAACCCTTTAAACCAATTGGTATATCAGGGACTGGAGGAATGATTTCTTTAGGCGCTTGGGAGAGATAAAATTGTTTGATTGCTTCCCAATCTGTTTTTTCGAGTAGCGGTTCCGAAGGATAAAGATTGGCAGGGGTGTTGGGGTCGATGAGTTGGGCTCTTTGATTGGGAGAATTATAGAAACCCATCATGTTGGCCATGCGGGGGAGGATTTGTTTTTCCCAAGAGGCTTTATCCAAAAGACTAGGATCTGGATATTGATGGCAAGTGGCACAATGAATTTTTGCCAATGTTTCTCCTGTTTTTGATGAACTGGCTGGAGCTTGGTCGCCAGTTGTTTGACATCCCCAAAATAGCAAAAATGAAATAAAGAAAAACAAAAGGATTCGATTCATTTTTTGAGTTTGAAGTATTGGGTATTGGAGTGATTGTTTAACTTGAGGCGAGTTTCTTAACTAAAAATTTGTATTGATTTAACACGTGGTTTATGTTTGCTCTATCCTTATAAAATTATTAAGCGATTTCTTAAAATCTGATTTAAAGGTAGAAAAAAAATGATCTTGGAAAAGGAAAAAAAATCAGGACTCGATCCGTTCTATAAAAAAACGCTTTTCCATCCTTACTAAAGCATAATGTCCTAACCAAAAAAAATGTTTACGATGTACAACACCGTAAACATTTTTAGGAGAAATTTTTAAGCCAAAATTTTAAAAAAGAGTATTACAAATGCTTGGCAATAAAAGCAATAATTTTGGGCAATTCATCATCCACCAATTCTTTCACGGGCTCAAAAGGCGTTCCATCAAAATGCCGTGCCTCTCCACCAGGACCATCTGGGCTACCATGATCCGCGTCGATAGATTCTCTCCATCGAATCGCATGCGTTGCCCACTCTTCTTGGTCGACTAATTCTGGTGCGGTAAACCATACATTCCAAGTTAGGATATTTCCATTTTTCAACATGTGGCCTGAAGCAGTATTAAAAATATCCAATACCATCTGGTTAAAATCATCAACGATTTCAACATCTTTCTTTATGATCGCACCAATCTCTACTCCCAAATGTCCCATAGACCAGGCGATTCCCTGATGCTTCGCAAAATCAGGAATTGGAAAGTCCGTACTTGGCCCCATCGTCAATGGAAATTCAACTTGGTCGGGATTACCCGGTAGGTAAGTCCTGATCACAATTGCATTGGCTTTAGTGGTAGGAAAAGGAAATTTGTTTTTCTTAAAATGATCGGCAAATTTTTTGACATATTTGTTTTGATGCGCACTTGGCCCAAACCATATCTTACCAACTACTGACATGTGCGCCGCTATTTCTTTATTCCCTTCATCGGCCCAACCTTTGTTGCCCGTCACCGTCACTTCCACATTAATACTACCCAGCCTAGACGAAACAAAACCTTGCTGTGGGCAAATGATAGAATAGACTTTTCCTTCATTGGTATAGCCCAGTCTAGAAATATCTGGAGCAAACATTTGATAGCAGCGCTTTGGATTTTCTTGGCCTGGCTCAGATTCCCAACTAAACTCTGGCCAAACTACTTTTTGCTGACGTTGGAGTTTGTCTATATTGGCCATATTGTCGCGCATTTGCAAAGAACTAAGATCCGGATCTGGATAAGCAAAAGCAGGATCGGATTGGGCATATCCACCGACCCAGCCGGGGGCTGGTTCTCTATTGATGAGCTGCCGCAATTGGTCATTGGATAAATCTACTTCGAGGTGAATGGGTGGGGTAGAGGGATTTGCGTTTTTGATCACTTGATCTTTGGTGTTCAAAAGATCAAGTCCACTATCTTTGACAACAAAGTATAAATCTGGGGATCGATCAAAAAAACTTTTGAACTTGGAGGAATCAAAACTAAGACTAAATTTTCCTTGGGCATCCGTGACGGCAATACCTAGGAAATCATCTCTGAGGATGTCTTTGTCGTACATTAAAACATGTAAATCTTCGACCGCTTCTTTTGTGTCTTTTTGGGTGATGGTTCCTGCTACGGTATAGACAGAACCTGAAATGTTGATGGCATTACTCATGTTTGTGAATTTCGGGGTTAAAAAAATAGCCTATTGTACGGTGTGGCAGTCAGTAAAATGTTGAGTACGTTTCTAAGGAATAGCTACACCAGCCTTTAGGCCTTATAATTATTCTGCAATTATAGGGATAAAATAGTAAGAACCAGAAGCTTTGATAAATATATTTTATTAATGCTTTAGGAGAGGCTTACTTTTTAATGCCCCCCTTCTTTTACCCAAAAAGCAAGAAGATTTAACAAAATCCCCACCCATCTGGCATCAATATTGTCTTATTCCTACAAAAAAAGCTTTGAAAAAACCTTTATCCTTTCTCCCCACTTTCAAATCTCACAACATCGCTTTGCTGATAGTTAGTTTGCTATTGGGAGGAGTGGTGTATGGCGTCAATATCCGACGGTCGATAAAGGAATACCAAAGCTATCAACAAAGAAAAAGAGACATCAATCGCGCGAGCAATGCCACCGCGAATATCCGCCAATACCAGGCGCAGTTAGTGAGTTTACAACAAACTACCTTGCGGCCTTACGATCGAGAATTTTTATTGGAACGGCTAACTGGTTTTTGTAGAAAAAATAATATTCTGGTGAAAACTTTTCCAGCGGCCAAGCGAGTCGTAGAAAATGGAACAGGCATCATCAATAATACCATTGAAGTAGAAGGTCGATACCAAGATATTGCAGCATTGGTATACACGATCGAACACGAAGATAAATTAGGGGCAGTCAGTTCGCTAAAATTCTTTTCCGAAAAAGATAGAAGAACCAAAGCGTTAAGACTAAAAGCCAAAATGGTTATTCGTAATTTGGAGCTATAGAAGACAACGAATGAGAAATAAATTTCAATACTTACTAGGAATCCTAGGTTTACTTTTTTTTGGAGTAAGCTGCGCAGATATTCTTGTTCCCGATTTGTCCGAAGAGGTAGTGCAGTTGAAAGGCCCTGTAAGTGGCTTGGAAACGGCACAGCAAAGTCAGACCTTTTGGTGGGAGGAGTTGGATTTAAATGTGGATGGCTATCGTTTAGAAATAGTGACTCCAAGTTTTGATTCTGTCGTTCGATTGGTAGAACAAATAGAAATCATTGAAGGAAATACTCACCAATTGAGTTTGGATGCTGGGATTTATCAATGGACTGTAGTGGGCTTTAATGAAAGTTCAGAATCTCAAGCAATGATTCATGACCTAATCATCAGTGATGATTCTACGGCGAATCTTAGCAGTCAAAATTTAATCCTAGTGGGGCCAGAAGAAAACCTGGTGACGAATATGACTAGCGTCAATTTTCTTTGGCAAGAATTAGAAGATGCCAGTGCTTATAAAATCCAAGTGGCTAGTCCTGATTTTTCAAATAGCACTTTCTTTGTGGTGAATGAAACTGTTTCTGCCGATAATTATTCCACGACTTTGGCCGAAGGAGAATACCGCTGGCGAGTCAGAGCAGAAAATGAAAGTAGTATTTCACCCTACAGTGAAAACACCTTGACCATAGATTTGACGCCTCCCCAAGCACCCAATCTATTGAGTCCAATAGCCAACGATAGTATCTCTCTTCCAGTGACGCTAACTTGGGAAGTAGATCCACAAAGCAAAATGGATACCCTCTATGTTTACACCGATTCGAGCCTCAATACCTTGGTTTTAAAACAAGCAACTACAGCTACTTTTTTTGAACTCAATGGCTTGACCGAACAAGAAGATTATTACTGGAGATTAAGATCTGTAGACGAAGCGGGAAATACCGGAGCGTTTAGTGTCTCGCAGAGATTTTATGTCAATGATTGATTTGAAATAGGTGATTTAGTTTCTTATAGTTTTTCGATGTCAGACGATTAATTTCTTTTTGCCGAATGCATGAACGAAGAGAACTCCGTAGGAGGGAATGTCCTGTGGACATTCATCGAAGTGAACCGCTTGCGGATGGGAGGCTACACGCCGTAGGCATCCGCCACTAGGCGGCCTGAGGACTAAGGAATCAAAGTTTATAATTCAAAGGAAAAATAAATCATAGATTAAAATAAAATAGTAGTTCAAATAAATAAAATATACTCCCCAATTATTAACCACCACCAAAAAGGGGAACCATGAAACCAACCCAAACCAAGTACCTACTCGGTGCCGCACTCGTCCTCATCTGGGGACTACTCCTCTCTCGCATTTACGGCAAATACGCTGGCAGTACTAACCTACAATATGCCTCTTCCGAATCGCCATTATTCATTGCTAAAACAGAAGCAGAACCCTTTAGTATTTCCACGGATACTTATCGTGATCCTTTTTTAGAAAACACCCTAAAGCAACCGCAACCGGTAGTCGTCAAAAGGAGGAACACCAGAACAGTAGCAGCCCCGAAGGCGCTTCTAAAAACCAAGCCCATTAAATTTCCAATGATCGCTTATAAAGGACATATTTTGTCCAAGTCTGGCCATAAGGCAGCAGTACTCAAAGTCAATAAAGATTTAATTAATCTAAGTTGGGGAGAAAAATACCAGGAAATAAGTTTGCTACAAATTTATGAAGATTCTATCCGAGTTGGATATAAAGGCGTGGAGAAAACTATTTTGAAGGGGCGATAATAATTTGCAATTCAAATTCGCCTAAGGTTTTGTGGACATCCTGATAGTTGATGTGTTGAGCTTTTGCTACCCAAGGCAAGGCTTCTAATTCTTTGATCCAAGTATTATAAGTCAAGCTGTTTTTACACCAACCTTTGATGTTGATTTTTTGATGATCGTAGCGCACCAAAGTTCCGGCTTCATAATCTCTTGCTTTGCCGAGCATCGGGAAAATTTCTAATTCTTGTAATTGCAAATCCTTTGGTAAAGAAGTCCCTATTTGATCGGCATAATAAGAACTGCGTGTACTTTGGTTGATATTGGTTTTGCTGATCAATCCTTGTTGCTTTTGTAAGTTGGCTTTTATGGCATCCAATTCGCTGAGTTGGTTGCGCGAATGTAAAATGGAACTGGCCAATTGTTCGTTTTTGGTTTTATAAAAATAATAAAATCCGGTATTGATCAAGAGCAAGCCAAGGAAGAAAAAGCTTAGCGCCATTCCTGCTTTTTGGAGTACGTTTTGATGGAAAAACTCTTCTTTCCCAAAGTTGATTTGTTCGGATGGGATGGAAGAGGGGATTTGTAAAAAACCTTTTAATGCGCAAGTATAACTCATCGCAGCACTGGCCACTAATTCACTATGGTCGGCTAATAATAAGGATTGTTCTTTTGGTCTTTCTTGCGTTTTAATTTGTATTAATTGCTTTTCGCTACTAAACCATAATTCCTGCTGAGGAGTAAAAAGAACAGTTTTGTCTTTGACTACCGTCAATAAAAAACGTAGATCTAAAACACCCAAGGCTATTCCCGTCAATAGCATTTTTTTAGCCTGAAATAAGTGAGCAATTTCATCGACCAAATCTTTGCGCGCAATCGCGATCGCTAAGCCATCTGCCATTTTTGTTTTTTGTAAATAAAAAACATCCGAACGAGTATTGGGAAATATATTTTGAATGATCGCCTGATCATTATTTGCGAATTCCTTTAGTTGTTTTTGTAAAATCCCTTTTCCGTTGATGACAAGGTTGATCGGACAATCAATCGGAATCAATTGCGCCACTTCTTCGAAAGTACTTAAGAGTCCTGAGCTCTCTTCGATTTCCAATGCACCGTTTTGTTCTCGGAGTAGAATGACTCGGTAACTTCTTCCAGCTTTTGCAATCAAAACTTCTACTCCAGCGTATTGCGTTGGACGAAGAATTTTGGATCGAAATTTTTGCAGTCTGGACATAAAGAATAAAAGGTGTGATTAATAAATGACACTGGGTCTTACAAATACCAAAAGCTTGGATTTAGATCTTGCTCGACGGCGTTTGCTAAACAACCATTTGAGAACTGGAATTCTCGATAGAAAAGGAACGCCTGTTCCACTTTCTTCTACGGATTTACTTTCCAAACCTCCCAAGACAATCATCTCCTGATTGAGGATGCGAATGTTGGAATTAAAGGTCCGATTGACTTGCGGCGGTGGGGCATTATTTTGTACTTGGCCAATGAAGTCGGACTGATTCACTTCAATTTCAAGCGTCACATATTCATCACCAGAAACCACCGGTATAATCCGAATCGAAAAATCAGCATTGACCGCTTCGTATCTGCGATCTTGCAGAGAGATCGGATTTTGATTGCCTTGCAGGGTTGTTCTTTCATTGAGGAAATACCTAGTCTCTCCAAGGCTGAGCGAAGCTTCCACTCCATTGAGGGTAGACAATCTTGGCTTCGATCGAACTTTGGCAAAACCATTGTCTTCGACCGCTTGTAAAGTGGCATAAAAATTAGGCTTGACTTGCCCTAAATTGACAATGCCATTTCCTGCCAAGGTAGACAACAAATCATTGATCGCATTGCTACTAAAAGTAAAATCAACAGAAGGATAAATGGCTCCTCCAGAAGCAACCGGTTCTGTCGTAATTCCTGCTTCTACTCCGGCTCTAAATTCTTTATTATCCTGAACATCAATGATCAATAATTCAATCATAACCACGGGCACTGATTTGTCAATCTCTCGAATAAAGGAGGCGACCTCCTGCATCGGTCCAGGGGCACCGCTCAAAATAAGAGCATTGAGTTGAATGAATTCCATCACTTGAACGCCCTCACTCATATCGGTAGGAATATATTGAGCCAACTCATTGACCGACCTGTGTTGCAATTGAATAACTCTTGATTCTTTTAAACTGCCCTCGGTTTCATTGCCAATCAAATACAGGTTATTGTCTTTTTTAAAAGCATAAGGAGAACCGAGTAAAGCTTTGGATAAAAATTCTTCAAAATCGACTCCCTCCATTTGGAAACTAACGGGTTCGACCGCCTCGGTCATCAAAAAATAACTGCTTCCCATTTTTTCGGCAGCAGCTTTGATGACCTCTGCCAATGGAGTGTTTTCTGCAACGATTTTTAATTGTTTAGCGCCTCTATTTCCTTCGATTAAAGTAACATCGAGCCCCGCTACCGCAGGGCGACTTGCAGCACCTCTAGCGCCGTTGCCTCTACCTGTTTGTCTTCTACTTGCTGTGGAAGCAGCATTTTCTGGGGAATTACTGCTTTTAAGTTTTTGGACTTTGTCAATGACATAATAGCCTTTTTCGTTTTGTTGAACCGAAAGGTTATTTCGCTTGGCCATTTGTTCCAAGGCATTTTCAAAATCAGTACTCCCAACAAAGCCGCTGACTTTAATGCCACTACTTGCAGGAGTCGTGATGATGTTTTTTTCGGTCAGTTCACTTATTTTTTTGACCACAAGATCTAAAGTGTCTTGTTTTAAATCCAGTGTTAGTTTATTATTATAGCTATTGAAAGTGATTTGTATTTCTTTGGACCGCAGCGCTTGCTTGGGAGCATCAAAAGGCACTAGTCCAATGATGGAACCGGAAAAGGTTAAATCCAATTCATAAAAACGACAGAGGTGCAGTAAAATATCTTTTGGTTTGGTATCGGAAAAATTAGTAACGATTTGTTTGTCAATCGTAGGATCAATGGTAAGGTTAACTTTGGTTTCTCTGGAGAAGGCTAATGCAAATTCTTTTAGGGTGCCCGTGATGGAAATATCTATTAGCTTTTCGATTTTGGGATTCTCTAGAGCATAGTCTTCTAGGTCTAGTTTTAATTGAATAAAACGGTCGTTATTGGGCTGCGCCACCAAAAAAAAGGAATAGCATAGCAGGAGTAGGATTAGGGGGTGTCGTCTCACAGTAGTTTATTATTTTTTGAGCTCTAATCTATCTATTAGAGCATACTGTTTTTAATCCAAAAAGTGTACCCAAAAGCTCGATTGGAGCTTTCTAAACTGTTAATCGTAAAAAGTTTTGTTATAAGACCGTCTAAGTGATTTGTTTTGTCCTAGTTTTGTAGCGGTCGGGAGATCTTTACGCAATTCCGTATACAACTTAGAAGTCGTAAGGAACTTGGAAAACGAGAGCGGCGGTACCTTTCAGATGAATGTCCTCCCTTAAGAAATACATTTACGATTGTTTAGTCTAATTGGATATTCATTATTCAATGACTGGATATTCAATATTCATTTTGACTCTCCTGACCGACACCACTCTCTGATTAGTGAAATTATGGAACAGTTTATTTTTACTAGCAGTAGATCAGCTACTTGCCAGAATCGGATAAATTTCTTCAATAGAAGTGATGCCTTCTTCGATGAGCGCAAAAGCATTATGAGAAAGACTTTGAATCCCTCTCTCTTTCAATAAATCGTCCACATCAAGATTACTTGCTTTGATGTTTTTGGACAACTCGTAGTCTATCGGAATGACTTCATATACGGCGACTCGTCCTTTATAACCGGTGAAAAAGCATTGGTCACAACCCTCGGCGAGGTAATGAAAATCTAATTTCCTAGGGGCTTTATAGCGACGTGGAAAAAGGTCGTCTGCTAAGGTTTTTTGCTTTTTACAAGCTGGACAAAGTTTTCTAACCAAACGCTGCGCAATCGTTGCATTGAGGGTATCCGCCAAAAGATAAGATGGGATGCCCATGTCGATCAATCGGGCCACGATGCCCCAAGCGGAGTTGGTGTGAATCGTAGACAAAACGAGGTGTCCGGTAAGCGAAGCGCGGATGGCCATTGCTGCGGTAGCTTGATCTCTGATTTCTCCAACCATAATGACATCGGGGTCTTGTCGAAGAAAAGTACGCATGGCACTCGGAAAATCTAAACCAATATTTTCTCTCAGTTGGACTTGATTGATTCCTTCCAAAGTATATTCAATCGGATCTTCGATGGTGATGATATTGGTAGTTGTTTTGTTTAAATCTTGTAGCGTGGCGTAGAGCGTCGTGGTTTTTCCAGACCCCGTCGGGCCACTTATCAACACAATTCCATTGGGGCGTTTGACGCTTTCTAGGTAGTTTTTTAAATCCTTTTCGGCAAGCCCTAATTTGGTCAAATCCAGATTGCTGCTGTCATTACTCAAGAGTCGCAAAACTATTTTTTCTCCGTGTAAAGTTGGTAAAATAGAAACCCGGATATCGAGTTTTTCTTGCTCATTGAGTTGAATAAAAATACGGCCATCTTGTGGCAAGCGTTTTTCTGCAATATCTAAATTGGATTGAATTTTTATTTTATTGACCAAGCTGGGATAATTGGATTTTTCTAGCATGTATCGTTCTACTAATTTGCCATCGATACGCATCCGAATTCGGGCGCGATTTTCAAAAGCTTCCAAGTGAATATCACTAGAGCCCAATTGTTTGGCTTCCGTTATCAAAGTGACTAGAAAACTTTTCGTTTGTTCTTCTTGCCAACTGATATTTTGAGATTGAATATTGCGATTTTCAGTTTTGCGATAATATTGCACCAGTATTTTTTGCAAAAACTCTCGATCCATTTTTGTTAAAATGACGGAAAAACCTAAAAGCACTTCTAGTTCTTCGGCCACCTCTGGATCATATTTTTCTTCCGCGATGTAAAAGAATAATTCATCGGCGGTTTTCTTATACGGTAAGATTTCGTAATGCCAGGCTTGTTGCGTATTGATGATTTGAATAATTTCTGTAGCAATTTTTTCCTGTATCATAGTTTTACTTTTTTTGTATTGTAAGTTATTGTTAGTCAGTGGTTTGTGTGGCTTTAATTCAATGCCCTTCTATAAAAATCCACCGCCCAAGTATCTTGCTGGAGATCAAAATTCATCCAAAAAGCTAGGATTTGTACTAGAATTAAGACCAAGGCCATACAGCCCGCCAAAGGAATAGTAGTTGGTTTTTTCTCCGCAAAAAAAGCATACAAACCACTACCGAAAAGGCTCAATAAAAGACTACCAACAAAAAATAGGATTAAATGAATAGGAGCGAATAAAAAACAAAGTGGAATAAAAAAAACAATATCGCCAATGCCCAAATAAGACTTGGTAATGTTGACCAAGCGGCCCTGTTTTATAGAAAAATAAAGACTGAGAAAAACGACTTGTACAAAAATGAAAAAAAGATTGGTGAAAATACTCGGCCAATCCAAAGGGTAGATAAAAAGAATCATACCCAAAAACAGCGCTACCCAAATCCAATGAATAGCACGATACCGAAAGTCTTCATAAATGATCGGCAAAGTAGGGAGTAGTACGGCGAGGCCTAACATTAATCAGGGATGATTTCCCGAATCGTTCCTTCTTGATCAATCTCCCAGATATTGAGGTTTCCATCATTATCAAAATCAGCAATAGCCGTTGCCCGCGCAATGAAATTTGTTTTTCCTGCTTGCACCACTTCATAGGTATACCGTGCATCTCCCTCTTCGTGTAAAGTCTTAGGAGGTGTATATCCAATTTGCTGAAAATCGTCAGTATAGGAAAAATTTTTTTGATAATAAGTTTGCTCCCGAGATTGTAAATATTTTAATTGATTTTGTGCTTCTACAGAATAAGCATCCCCAAA
Organism: uncultured Saprospiraceae bacterium; assembly: GCA_964419315.1. Classification (GTDB taxonomy): domain Bacteria; phylum Bacteroidota; class Bacteroidia; order Chitinophagales; family Saprospiraceae; genus CALLVY01. The sequence continues at coordinate 16,133 of CAYQRA010000027.1, forward strand.
TAAATCATCAAAGATCGGAAGTGCCACCAGCATCAAAATACCAATGATCACCAATACCACCATCAATTCCGTAAGGGTAAATGCCTTAAGTTTTTGAGTTTTAAAGTTTCTCATAGAGTTTTAGGCTTATCTTTTGTTATAGAATAATCTATTAAATCCAATCCCCGACTATGCTTGAAGCGCGTGCACTGTTTTATGCAATGGTTTTATCCATCTTAATAGCTATGATTAGTGGCTTATTGATTGGACTGTCGTATTTACAAAGACTGCAACAAATAGACCAAGTTGAACAGCAGCGCGCTAAGAAAAATGTTAAATCTGGGATTTCCTTGCTCCGCCAAGAAAGTGCTTGGGTCTTACCAGAAGTCATCGACCTTTATGGAGACCAACAAGATTCCATCTTAATTGCTCGATATCCTTGGGGTTTGTATTCGGTGGCTTATGCTGCTGCGACTTATCCGTTTTTATCAGGAAAAGATACGCTCTCGCGCGCTTTTTTCTTGGGAGAAAAAAGAGACCCCCAACTCCAAGCTTCCCTTTATCTCGTAGACAATAATACGCCCTTGGCTTTGGTGGGGAACACCAAGATTAAAGGGCCTGTTTTTTTGCCGAAGGCAGGAGTAAAACGCGGCTATATTGCGGGCGAAGGCTACACTGGAACGGAGCTGATTTATGGTGACATTCAACACAGTAGAAAAAGTCTTCCCAATCTAAAAGCTAAAAGACTAGAACAACTTTATCCCTATTTTGATCGATGGAGTTTTGGGGGTTTTACCGGAAGTAAGCTTCAGCAATCTTATCTAGATTCTACCATTTATTTGGGAGGAGAAGATTTGATTTTGGAAGAAATTAGTTTGCGTGGCAATATCATTATTGTTGCACAATCTTCTATTATTATTCGTTCGTCGGCAGACCTAGAAGATGTTTTATTATTTGCTCCTAAAATTACCTTTGAACCAGGTTTTGTTGGACAGGTACAAGCTTTTGCTAGTGATCAGATGTTAGTAGGCGAAGGAAGTTATTTTGGATATCCTTCCGTTTTGAGTTTATTGCCCAATAATGCTACCGAAGAAAGAAAAGTATTAGATATCAGAGCAGGAAGTGAAGTAAATGGTATGGTTTTGCTTTATCAAAAAGAAGCAAGTCGACAAGAGCCAATGGTAAGGATTCGAGAAGAATCGCTAGTGCAAGGTCAAGTATGGGCAGAGGGTTATGTAGATTTGAATGGAGGCAAAGTACATGGTAATTTGGTTTGCAAAGGCTTTTGGTTGGCCACCGGATCTTCTACTTATACCAATCATGTGCGAAATGGACTTATTGATTTAAGTGCTAGGAGTGAGGATTGGGTCAATCCAGTTTTTGCAGAGCATTTGCAAAATGGAGCGATTGTTCAATGGGTAAAATAAAAGAATAAATTTTTCAAAAGGGTTAAACAATAGAAAGCTTGAAAGCAAAAATTATAAAAGCCAGTCAAAAAACTTTACCGGCAGTAAGCATTGTAGAATCAATGGTGGCCATGGTGATGATCATCCTCTCTTTTGGAGCCGGAATGTCTATTTTCCTTCAAGTGATGACAACGGATAGAGTGACGAGTAAAACAAAGGCAAGAGTCCTACTCAATCAAGTGATGGCGGATACAAAATATGCCGCTACTTTTATTGATGAAACTTTGGAGGAATCAGGATTGCTTATCGAAAAAAAGATTGTACCCCATGCCTTTGCTGCGGATACTTATATCATTTCGCTGCAAGCTTTAGATCCACAATACGAACAATTGGTGGAAATTAGAGAAATTATTTATCTACCTCAGTTATGAAACTAAAAGCTTTTACCATTACCGAATTGATGGTCGTAAGTGTCTTGGGCACGATCTGCGCAGGAGCGGTTTTTACCGGATTCGAAGTCATCCAACAACAATATTTTTCTTATGAAAAAGAAACGGCGCAAATGTTGGCCCTTGGAGAATTGGAGCGACAATTAGAAACAGATGTAATGGATGCCTACCGCATCACTCGGGAACCCAAAGGTCTGAAAATGGAGATGGTAGATTATGCTATTTTTTATACTTTTCAAGCGGATAAAATTTTCAGATCATCCTCTATAGCAGGACATCGAAAAAAAGAATTTCCTTTTCCCGTAAAAAATATTCGTAGTCATTTTGAATTGGAAGCGATAGATATTGGCCTTTTAGATTTTATAGAAATTGAAGTAGAAGTGGAGGCATTGCCTGTTGTTTTTGCCCTCCATAAAATGTATAGCGCCAAACAAAAAATGCAATTCAAAAAAGGACAATAACGATTTAATATTTACCCTATGGCGATCAATCTAGATCAATTAGAAACCGAGGTCTATTCGACTCCGGTTTCCAAGCAAGCAAAAAAGACGGAAGTAGCAAAAGAAGAATGGTGGAATAAGGACATCCAGCTTTTTGGTGCAGGGATGGGACTGCAACAGAAAGAAATTTTGTATACCCAATTAGCGGTTTTATTGCAAGCGGGTTTGGATATACAAAGGTCTTTAGAGATGGTCGGGAATAATTTTAAGAAGACGCGGTATAAAAATATTTTAGCAGAAATTAGCACTCATATTATTGATGGTGCTTCGTTTTCAGAAGCCTTAGAAAAAACAGGAAAATTTTCCACTTACGAAGTTTACAGCATTCAAATAGGAGAGGAGAGTGGGGAACTGATTACGGTATTGGAAGAACTCGGAAGCTATTATACCAAGAGTATCAAGTATCGACAAATGTTAGTTGGGGCAATGGCCTATCCTGCCTTTGTGATTAGCTTTGCTTTATTGGTGACCTTCTTTTTGTTGAAATATCTGGTTCCGATGTTTAGTGATATTTACAAACGATTTGATGGAGAATTACCTTGGATCACACAAAAAATAATTTATCTATCCGATGCCTTGGGAACTTATGGGGGCTATTTTTTTGCAGGTTTTGTGATTGTTTTAGGTTTGCTTTATTGGCAAAGAAAACAAGAACTATTGCGCCGATTAGGCGCGCAATGTCTTTTGAGGATTCCTGTCTTTGGTGGAATTATTCGCCACATCTACCTTTCCAGACTTTGCCAATCCATGTACTTATTATTACACGCTCGGGTTCCTCTTTTGAAAGCGGTGGAGTTGGTGAAAAAGATGGTTGGTTTCTATCCGATAGAGGAGTCTTTAGCGAAAGCAGAAAAAGAAATTTTAGAAGGGCAAGCTTTAAACGAAGTACTGGGGCAATTTTCTTTTTATCCAGAGCAGTTGATTGCTTTGGTGCAAGTCGGGGAAGAATCCAGTACTTTGGATCAGATGTTTAGAAAATTGGCGAAGCAATATAATAATGAAGCGGAGCGAAAGACCGCTATGATTGGAAGTTTATTAGAACCCGTGTTAATTGTAAGTTTGGGTATCCTAGTCGGAGTGATTTTGGTAGCGATGTATATGCCATTATTCCAAATGACGGTCGGGGTTGGAAAATAAAAAAGCAATCTTTAAAAAAGGAAATTTTTTGCCCTTATTTTCTGTTCAACCTTAGGTTGTTTACTTTTTATTTGCTTCCTTCTTCTTCTCTTTCTTTTGCTTGCCGTTTGCTTTTTTTACTGTTTTTTCCTTTTCCTTTTCTTTCTTTGCTTTCGGTTTTTTCACCTTCTTTCCATTCTGAAAAACAGTCCGCTCGCCTTTGGCTTTTCCATTGCGGTAACGCTGGGTATTAGAAAGTTTTCCATTGCTATCATAGACTTTTAACTTCCCGTGTTGTCGACCTTTTTTCCATTGAGAAATGGCTCCCAAAGTACCATTGCCCTGCCATTCTTTCCATTCCCCATTCTTCAGCCCATTTTTAAATTGCCCCTGCTGAATCATTTGATTGACATCATTGGTGACTTCATAATTGCCATGCAAGAGATAGCCGGTATAGCCTCCTTGCGTCTGATGAATTTCTTTTTGATAATAATAATGGTAAAATACCTGCTTACGCGGTTTTACTTTTTTTATTTTATCGGGATAAATGTAAGCTCGGATTTGATGCTGGTCTTTATCTATGGCGATTCTACTTTTAAAAAGCGGCGTTTGTGCCTTGCTGATAAAGCTAAAAGCTAGCAATAGCCAGAGGAGTGTTATATTTTTTGTCATTGAAGGGTGTTTTATAAAACAACTGCTATACTAGTTGCAAGGCTTGTACCAAAAAATGACTAGACCTTGGGAAATAAGAACGAAAAAATATTTTAACCTTTCGCTAGAGATTGGAGGTGTAATCTGTTGCGCAACTCAAAGTTGCCCGATATCAACTTAAGAGATTTCCTCCTGAGGAAAGTTAGGGGCTATCTGGACGATGACTGTGATCAACTTAAGAAAATACATTTACGATTGTTTAGTCAAATTGATTATTCACTATTCAATGACTGGATATTCAATATTCGTTTTACCGCTCTTGTCACTAGCCTA
>CAYQRA010000028.1:0-20191 GCA_964419315.1 uncultured Saprospiraceae bacterium
CATTGCATAAAGAAGTAAAAGTGTTCTTGACTGGAATACAAGCTTTTTGATCTGTTACGTGAGAGATGCCTATGGTATAAGAAGTACAAGGGTCTAAGCCTGTTAGTACCCAGGGACTCGTTACAACATTATGATTGGTAATCACTCCTGATTGGTCATTCTTCAGATAAGCAGTAAAAGATCCGCAAATAGATACGTTGTGACCAAAGTTGATCGTGGCTCCGGTAGTGGTCAGATTTTCTACGGAAAAATAGTCTAGTGGTCTGCAAGGAATATCACAGTCATCTTTGCAAGCCTTGCAGTCGGTTTTAAAACTTAGACTCAAAGGAATACTGGCACATTTATCAGTTACGTGCGAAACATGCACGGTATATTGTGTACAAGGTTCTAAATTACTAATTATAAAAGGACTCGTCACAGGGTCATAAATGGTCCATTCCCCCGTACTGTGGTTGTACAAACGGATAAGGTAGGTGCCACAAATTTTCTTATTGTGTCCCCACGATAATTCTGCCGAACAACTTGATACATTAGTCAGGTTAATCCAATCGGGTTTGCTACAGGGGATCATACAAGGCTTGGCTTTTGCTTGCAAAACTTCCTCTTGTAAGGCAGGTTCAGTTAGAGGAGCCAGATCATTGTCTTTTGCACAGGAAAAAAGAAATAATAGCAAAATAAATGGGAGAAATCTCAATAATAATCTTTGCATGATTTGGAGTAGATTTTAGAAGTTATAAATGAACTGCCTTTGTTCTAAAGCGAAGGTAGATCATTGTGCTTCCCTGTCTAATTACACTTTCTAAAAGTTTTTCCGGAGAATTGTATAAGGGAGGAGTTGGTTTTGACTTTCTAAGATGAGCTTTTCCATTCATCATCACCCCAAGCAATAAAAAAATAAATTTTTCCCAAATCCACCAACCATTGTATCTTTCCGCATCGTTGTTATTATTACACGAGCAAATTCTCCTGAATGCTTTACGCAAAAAATAGTACAGATCGGGATCTTATTAGGGGCTGCCAACTTAAAGACAAGTTGGCGCAAAAGTACCTGTACCAGCGATTCTACGGCAGAATGATGGTCATCTGCATGCGCTATTCTTCCAATCAGGAAGAAGCAATGGACATCCTCAACCGAGCTTACCTGAAAGTTTTCAATGCCATTGATGACTTTGAATTGACGGGTTCGCTTAGCGGTTGGATCGCTAAGATTGTGTTCAATACCGCAATCGACTATGTACGGGCCAATACCACTTATCGAAAGGTCATGGATTTTAATACGGAAAAAGAAAGCGAATGGCAACCCGAAATCTTAGACCAATTGATCGCCGAAGATTTGTACAAAGCCATACAATTGCTACCAGGAGAAATGCGCTCAGTGTTTTCACTATACGTTCTTGATGGATACAAACATCGAGAAATTGCAGAAATGCTAAATATCAATGTCAATACGTCGAAATGGCATTTAGCGAATGCTAAAAAAGAATTACAACAACTTTTAAAAAACTACGATAAGACTCGTCTTGCGGTATGAAAGATCCTAATAACAACCGGAAAACCGGAACCGAAGATCGACTACAAAAAATCAGCGAAGGGTACGAAGTACCTTTCAATGAGGCTGCCTGGGATAAAATGGAGAATTTGCTCGAACCTGAAGAACCAAAACGTTCTTCCAGATTTTTCACCCTTAAAATTGTGATTGCTATGATTTTATTTTTAAGCCTTTTATATTTTACGTTTACCACCGTCCAGCAAAATGATTGGACCACGATAGCCGATGCACCACTGGTGGAGGAATTGGCGAATACAACACAAGAAGAAAAAGAAACTATCCGCGAATTAGAAACAGATGTTTCTACTACACCAATAAGCACCAATAATCCAAGTACTAAAGAAGAAATACCTTCCAACAAAAAAATTAGAAAAACACAGCAACCGAAAACGGGGATTGATAATAATACTTTGGCGAAAGCCTCTTCCCCAATTGGACAAAATGATCCGATTATTTTAAATCCTCCTTTGTCTCCAGTAGAGATCAAAGTACCTTTTAAAATCGCAGAGCCATTGCCCCTGCCTTTGGCCACCGCCAAAAAGGATTCTTCCTTTTTTAAAATGCTGGAAACTTTATTGGCCGAACGCCAAGCGCATTTGCAAGAAGAAAAAATTTACGTCCAACTCGATCGTCCTTTTTATAAGCCAGGGGAAGATATTTGGTTTAATGTTTTTCTACGAGATGCGAATACTTTTAAACCGAGTTCGAAGAGTGATATTGTTTATGTAGAATTGATTGGACCCAATGGAAAGGTCGTTGAGAAGAGAAAAATTATTGCCGGCGGAGGAAGTGGGAAGGGCGATTTTGGAACCCACGAAAGTATGAAAGGTGGAACCTACAAAATCAAAGCCTATACCCTGTGGCAATCAAATACGGAGACCTTTTTTGAAAAAGACATTCAAATACAAAATAGGGTTCTACCTCGTTTGCGAATGGAACTAGATTTTGCTCGCGAAGCCTACGGCGCAGGAGATGAAGTGAAAACTTTTCTAAACCTAAAAACTTTAGAAAATAGTCCTCTGAAAAATCACGCTTTCCGATACATCGTCAATTTAGAAGGTCAAGAACTGATGCAAGCAAATGGAATAAGCAATGAAAAAGGAAAGGCGGCAATTTCTTTCCAATTGCCTAAAGATTTACAAACCAATGATGCCTTACTAAATGTACTGATTGCCTATAATGGTCAAACAGAATCTATCTCTCGTGCGGTGCCGATCGTCATGAAAGACATCGACCTGCAATTTTTTCCTGAAGGAGGAAATGCCATTGCTGGCCTTTCTGGAAAGGTTGCTTTTAAAGCCTTGAATGAATGGGGGAAACCTGCGGATGTAGAAGGGGTGATTCTCAATCAAGCCAGTGAGGTTGTTGCTTCTTTTAAAAGTTATCACATGGGGATGGGGGCTTTCCAATGGAAACCACAAGCAGGGGAAAAGTATGTTGCAAAAATTTCTAAACCAGTAGGAGTGAGCACTGATTTTGTATTACCAGAGGTGTTGACCCGTGGCTATGCGATGGAAGTGGTAGAACAAAACCAAGAGGAATTATTGGTACAGATTAGTAGTACCGAAAAGGAAGCGCTGTACTTGATCGCTCAATCTCGTGACCAAATTTATGAAACCCACATCACTCCAGAAAAAGCGGGAACCCATACGATTCGTATTCCAACGAGAAATTTACCATTGGGAATCGCGCAATTGACTTTATTTGATAGCCGAGAAATCCCAAGAGCAGAACGTTTGGTTTTTCTTAATGCGGATAAAAAACTGGAGATCAAAGTCACCACGGATAAGGAAAAATACTTGCCACGTGAAAAAGTGAAAATGCAAGTAGAGGTAAAAGATGATCGAGGATTGCCCGTGCCCGGAAATTTTTCACTGGCAGTAGTAGATGATAATTTATTGACTTATGCCGATGACAAACAAGGACATCTATTGTCTGCCTTCCTCTTGGAATCTGAACTCCAAGGTGATATCGAAGAACCTAATTTTTATTTTGATCCCCCAAAAGTAGAAGATGATAAAGATCGTACTTTGGCCTTGGATCATCTGATGTTGACACAAGGCTGGCGCCGCTTTGATTGGGTGGAAGTCATGGGAGGAGAGATGGCCGTGATGGAAAAAAAGGCAGAACGGATTTTATTGAGTGGTTTAGTCTTTGATGATGCAGGGATCACCTTACCTAAAGGAATAGAGGTTTTTATTCAAGGAACAGATTATAAAACAGAGACAAATGCGACTGGATTTTTTACTTTCGAAAATGTAAAATTACCAGAAGGGAATGTGGTGGTGAAAGCAAAAAAAGGAAATGTAGGGGGATTGACTTTTCGGAAATCGGATCAGGAATATAGTTTACCAGCAGGAAGTCAAATCCCTATTTTGCTGAGCAAGGTAGCTGGTACGGGTAAGAAAATCAGTGGAAAGGTCTTTGATGAACGAAGCGGTGAGGAACTCATTGGATTGACGGTTAATATCAAGGGAAGCAAGCAGGGAGCTTACACGGACATAGATGGAAGTTTTACAATTGATTGTGAGGAGTCTCCTGTGACCTTGGTTTTTAGCTATCTTGGCTATGAATCGCGGGAGCAATATTTTGTCTTGGAAGAGGGCTATGATGTGATTACAGAAATTAGAATGAAGGAGTCTAGTATGATGTTGGAATCAGTAGTGGTGACAGGGTATAAGGCGCCCCTCATTGAAAAGAACAATGCTTCGTCAGGTGGGGTGGTAACTGCAGCTGGAAAAATGAAGAAGCTAAAGAAAAAGAGGCTAAAGAGAATAAGTCGATCTCGTGGAAAAGGAAAGGTAGCGGAAAGTCCCGTAGTTAATGACGAACAAGTTTTGAATAGGCCAACAAAGGACATCGCTGCTTTGGCTGCCTCAGTGGCAAGTATGAAAGAGAATGCCAATGGAGCAGAAATTGAGGTCAGAGGTTCTCGATCGGCTAAAACTGAACTTTATGTAGATGGAGTAGCCATAGATCGTCAAAAGAAAAGAAAAAATAAATCAAAGATCAAATCAGATTTGGAAGAGGAGGAAATTTCTTACGAGGAGGTTTTACATAAAATTCAATACCAATTCAGCTATGATAAAGGCAGAGTGTTTTATGCGCCTAAGTATAAAAGCAAAAAACTAGAAGCACACAGAAGTGATTTTCGTTCTACTATTTATTGGAATCCTGCTGTTGAAATAGATCGCAAAGGAAAAGGTAAAATCGAATTTTACAACTCTGACGACATTAGCACTTTTAAAACCATCATTGAAGGTTTTGGAATAAACGGAAGTTTGGGAAGAGCGGTTCAAACTCATTATACCCAGTTGCCCTTTGGCATGGATATCAAAGTACCTTCGACTATTTTGACCGGCGATCAATTGCGCTTGCCCTTGGCACTTAGCAATCATACCGATAGAAAAATATCGGGCAATTTATCGCTTACCTTACCTGCTGGTTTTACGCTTAGCAAGCCATTCGATCCCAAGCAAACTATCGAAGCAGGAAAAACCAAAACACTTTATCTAGCCTATCAAGCTTCTTTCGAAGCCCAATCCGGTTGGTGCGAAATCAGCTTTGAAGCCAACGGCTTCGCCGATGCGTTTAGTCAAAACATCAAAGTCAATCACCGAGGATTTCCCATCAATGATGTGTACTCTGGTCGGGTAAAGGAAACCACTTTTGAGGTAGAAGTATTCGAGGCGATTGAGGGTTCTATAGAAGCAGTGTTTACCGCTCATCCAAGTCCATTAGGTGATGTTTCCAGCGGATTGGATCGAATGCTGCGACAACCAACGGGCTGCTTTGAGCAAACTTCTAGTAAAAATTATCCGAACCTTTTGGTCTTAGATTATATGCGATCCATCAATATGGTCGATCCGGATCTGGAGCAAAAAGCTTTAGCCTTTTTAGACGCTGGATACAAACGTCTACTGACTTATGAAGTCAAAGGAGGTGGTTTTGATTGGTATGGAAAAGCGCCAGCGCATGAAGCACTGACGGCTTATGGTCTGATGCAGTTTGTAGATATGAAAGCGGTTTATCCGGTAGAGCAAAAATTGATAGACCGTACCGCGAAATGGCTTTTGGGACAAAGAGATGGGAAAGGGGGGTGGAAGTCTTCCAGCAAAGGATTGCATAGTTGGGAGGGCGAAAGCCCAATCGCCAATGCTTATATTGTCTGGGCAATGACGGAAGCTGGTTTTGCTTCCAAGATTTCGCAAGAGATTGATTCCTCTTATGATGAAGCAGTAAAAAGCGAAGATCCCTATCTGATGGCACTTATGCTAGGCGTTATGGAAAGTACCAATGACCAGAGAGCTGATAAGCTGCGCAAAGAACTTTTAGCCTTGCAAAAAGACGATGGCCGTTGGAAGGGCTTGACCTATTCTATGACTCATTCGCGTGGTAAGTCGCTAGACATCGAAACGAGTGCCTTGAGTGTTTTGTCGATTCTAAAAAGTGGTAAACATCAGCAGGCACTTCGCAAAGGAGTGGAGTACATTGCGAGTTGTAAAAGTTCCAATGGTTTTGGTCCTACCCAGTCTACGGTACTGGCGATGAAAGCCTTGGTGAGTCATGCTAAAGCAAATACTAGAAAGGAGGCGAATGGTCGATTTACTTTATTGGTGGATGGACAAATAGTAGGGGAGCAAAGTTTTGATAATAAGCAAAGAGAAAGCATTGTACTACCCGATTTGGCAAAATATTTTCCCAATGGGAAACACCAAGTTACTTTGCGTTTTGCTGATAAAGAGGCCACCCTGCCATATGATCTTTCTGTGAAATATTATACGAGCCTTCCTCGGAATAGTGTGGAAAATCCATTGTCTTTAAAAACGGAATTTACCAGCACTGAACAAGAAATGGGAACCGTGTTTAGACACAAAGCGACACTCACCAATACCACAAACGAAGCGGTGCCGAATACGATTGCAACGATAGGTATTCCTTCTGGTTTATCCCTGCAACCTTGGCAATTGAAAGAATTGCAAGAAAAGGAAGTTTGCGATTACATTGAATTAATGGGCAATTATATCGTCTTTCATTTTTTAGCTTTAGATGCGGGAGAAAGCAAGACCATTCTCTTGGATTTAAAGGCAGATATTCCGGGTACTTATGAAGCGCCTGCTTCTGTGGCCTATTTGTACTATGGAGATGATCGCCGCTTTTGGACGAAGTCGCAAACGGTTAAAATTTTGGAATAAGATTTTTTAGGAAAAAATAGAGAAAAACGATGGAGCGAATAATGAAGTTGTTACGAATTACGATTGCTTTACTATTAAGTATAAATTTCTCTCTGCATGCTAGCACGAGCGAGTCTGCTAAAGATAGCATTCCAGAACGGATGGAGAAGAAGGTGGTTCAAATCATACGGGTCACAAATTCCAACCGAATTGATTTTATGGGGCAATGGAAAATCCTAAATGGAGTGAAATTAGAGAAGAAAAAACTGAAGTTGAGAAAAGTTGACTTGGTCTTAGAGGTATTGAGTGGAGAAGGGAAAGGGGTGATTAAAATGTCTGATGCTTGCAGAGGTTTATTCTTTGGTGCAAATTTTCATATTCATGGAACTGGGAAAATTATTCTGGAGGGAGATCAAGAGCAGATAATTCGCACGACTCAAATTCTTCCATGTGATTCTAAATTTATCAAACAAAGAAAAGAACTTTCCAATTGGTTGTCTGATTTACAAGAAGGAGTTGAAATTCATTATGCATTGAGTCGCAATCTAAAGAAATTCCAACTATCCTGGAATGGTAAGACCATTTACTTAAAGAAGAAAAAATAAGTACAATAGTCAACAATAGCTAAAAGGAAAATAGCTTTCAACTGCAAGCTCGCAAAAAAGAATTGACTCCTAAAATACCCGTGGTAACTATAATGTTGGCGCGGGTGTTTTATTTTAAGATAATTTGGCATTATATTTTTACTACATTTTGATTGTATAAGGATTTACTTGAAAATACCATAACCATTCTCCTGAGAAAAGTATTTTTTAAGTAAACTGATAAACAATGAGAACTACCCCGATACTATTTTTTTTAGCAATATTTAGTTTTGTTAATTTACCTGCTCAGGTAAATTTTACTCCTCACCTAGTAGACCCATTTGGCGGTCAAGCACTCTTTCCCGTAGATTTAAATGGCGATGGTCTTAAAGATTTGGTAGCCGAGCAAAATTGGTTCCGCAATGATGGAAATGATAATTTTACCAATCTCCCTATTGGCGGCGATCTGATCAAAGATTACGGCGATTTCGACGGTGATGGTGATATTGATTTGGTAGGAATGGGAAGTGTCTTTCCAGAGCAGATTGTTTGGTGGGAAAATGATGGGACAGGCGTTTTCACCCAAAATTATGTAGGAGCAATCATCGGTGGTTTCCTTGATGGAGAATTGCGTGATCTTTATGCCGCAGATATAGATGGTGATGGCGATTTGGATGTAGTGACCTCCAGTCAATCTCAAAATGTTTTTGGCTCTTTTACGATTGAAGTTGGTTCGGTTGTTTGGTGGGAAAATAGAGGAAACTCTTTTTCAGAACATTCTGTGAATGCCGGGAGAAATGTCTATCCAGAAGATATTGATGGTGATGGCGATATAGATTTGGTGACGACCAGTAGATTGGAAAACCCAATCAATTTTATGTCCCAACTTCGAATTGATTGGCACGAGAATATAGGCAATGGGAATTTTGTGGAACATAATCTTCGCACTGCGATTAATGATTTTATCGGAATTACTTTGCATGTGGCAGACGTAGATAATGATGGTGACCAAGATATCTTGACCAACTTTTTTAGTTGGTGGAGAAATAATGGAAATAATAATTTTACCGAAAGAATCATATCCACCCAACCTGTTGCTCAAATCAAATCTGCTGATGTAGATGGCGATGGCGATATAGATTTATTGACCAATTCCCCCGTTCCGACTTGGTGGGAATACAATGGGAATAATGATTTTACTTCGCATGTAATTGTAGATGACTTGTCTGATTTTATTGCTGGAGCTGATTTTGACAATGATGGCGATACCGATATTTTTACCACCTCAATAGAAGGAGCAGTTTGGTGGGAAAATGATGCTGGAGGTACTCCTCCAGATTGCGCAGAAGACATCGATGGTTTTACTTACCTCGGAGAGTCTGACAATCATAAATATTTTTTGTCTAATGACATTCGCCCTTGGGAAGAAGCGGCCACAATCGCTGAAAGCAATGGTGGTTATTTGGCCTCAATTAATAGCGAAGTGGAGAATGATTTCTTACAAGCTCAATTGGGTACTCAGATTGTCCACATTGGTTTTAATGATGCGCTTTCCGAAGGAGCATTCGCTTGGGACAGTGGCGAAGCGCTAGGTTTTAATAAACATGATGGTGCCAATTTTGAAGATAATGATTATGGGGTAATGAATTTTTGGGATGGCAGTTGGAGTTTGGTCAATGGATTGGTCTACAAACGGTTTATTATGGAAATTGCCTGTGGCCCTACGACTCCTTCCTTGACCATCACTTGTCCGCAGCCGATGGAATTAAGGGTGGCTCCTGGCGAAACTGGAGCAGTGGTTGATTTTGAAATGCCAACGGCTAGTAGTAATTGTGGAACGATTGAAATCGTACAAACAAGTGGACTTGCAAGTGGTAGTGTTTTTCCGATAGGGATTAGCTCCATCGAATACGAAATAACCCTTACTTGTGGAAGCGATCAACTGATAGAAATTTGTAGTTTCGATATCAATATAGAAGAGATCGAGGTCAACTGTTCGGAAGATATTCTGGGCTTTACCTATTGGGGCGAATATAATGGCCACAAATACTTTTTGTCGCAGGAGATTCAAACGCATACGGCTGCGCAATCTATTGCGATGGCGAATGGCGCTTATCTAGCCTCTATTGACGATCAAGGGGAAAATGACTTTTTACAAAATCAACTGAATCTGAATATCGTTCACATTGGATTGAGGGATGACGTTTCGGAAGGAATGCTTACTTGGGATAGTGGTGACCCCCTTGGGTTTAATAATCATGATGGAGCTAATTCTGTCGATAATAATTTTGGGGTACTTAATTTCTGGGACGGAAGTTGGACCTTGGTTAATAAATGGGTGCAGAAGCAATTTATTATGGAAGTTCCTTGCGGTGGATCTACTCCGCCGTTTTTGTCGATCGTTTGTCCGACTAACATCACGGTGGATGCCGAACCACTAACGGGTGGAGCAACAGTCGCTTTTGACGAAGTTCAGATTTCGACCAATTGTGATGATACCGGAATGGCTTTGATTGCAGGTATTCCGAGTGGTGCTTTTTTCCCAGAAGGGACGACGACTAATGTTTATGAGGTAATCGCTTTTTGCGGATCAGATTTTATTACGGAAACCTGTTCCTTTACGATTACAGTAGAACCGAATCAGAGTGGACCAATTAGTCTGGAGTCTATTTGTGGGGATGTGTTTTTTATTGAAATACCAGCAAATGAAGTTGGAACCAATATTTTTTACCCAGAGCCTGGTGTCGATTTTGAATGTCCGGTAGGAGGAGAGATCAGTTTTACGGTGATTGATGGGCCAGCATTGGGTACTTTTGTGCCCGTCGGGATTTATCCAATTGTTTTTGAAACAACCTTGGAATGTGGAACGACGATCTTAAAAGATACTTGTACACAAGATGTGATTGTGGAATCGGCATCATCCACGATTGCAGAAGGTATTGTTTTTGAGGATCCGGGGCAGAAACCTCCGGTTCCACATGGTGATAAATTTACTACTTTATCTTTAGGAAAAATATATCCAAATCCAGCAGAGCGAGAAGTGACTTTGTCGATTTATAGTCCTTCTGATAAAAGCACGATGATAGAAGTTTTCGATGCTTTTGGAAAACGCGTATTGCGTCAATCTGTTGGCTTGTATAAAGGAAATAATCAATTGCCATTAGCGATCGCGGATTTTATGGCGGGTGTCTTTACCGTAAAGATTGGAGAGGGGAAGGAGCGTGCAGTGGTGTCGCGTTTTGTAAAGATTTTGGATTGATTTTGCGAATTATTGGAGGCGCTATTTTTATTGGAATCATTGAATTGGCCATGGTGTTGGTATAATTTAAATTTCCTTTAAAGAATAGACCCAAAAGAAACACAAAGGGAGTCACTCGCAAGCGGCTCCCTTTTTTTATGAAAAAATTTACACACTATCTAACTAATTTACTACCTCTTTTGCCGTAAACATCTGATACAAAATCGGCACCAGTAAAAGCACAAAGAAAGTAGAAGTCAAAAGTCCTCCAATGATCGTCCAACCCATCGGGGCCCACATCGAACCACCCGCCAAGGTGAGTGGCAATAAACCCAAGATAGTCGTCAAGGTCGTCATCACTATCGGAATAAAACGAACTTCGCCAGCCAATTGCGCGGCTTCCGAAATAGACTTCCCTTCTTCCCGCAAACGATTGGCAAAGTCAACCAGTACAATGGAATTATTAATCGCAATTCCAATCAAACTAATCAAGCCAATAAAGGCCGTAAAGGAGAAGGAAACCCCCACCATAAACAAGGTCAGAATAGATCCGATAACCGCCAAGGGCAAGGCAGAAAAAATAATCAAAGGCTGGCTAAAGGATTTAAACTGAATGATCAAAACGCCTAAAATCAAAATCAAAGCCATCAAAGAAGCTACGCCCAAGCCACCAAAAGATTCCTCCCGCTCTTCGAGCTCCCCCTTAAATTCATAACTATACCCTTCTTCCCAATCCAATTGATCCATTTTTACCGAAAGGTCATTGACCACCTCGTCTAGCGTAAAATTATTGGCCACATCGCCCAATACACTAGCCACTCGATCCGTGTTGAGGTGTCCAATTTCAGTAGGCGCTGGCGCAAATTCCATGCTGGCCAATTGCTTTAATGGAATGGTTTGGTTGGCCAAAGAACGGACATTGATTTTGTCAAAATCTTCCAAACTAAATGCTTGGTCAAAATCATAACGCAGGACTACATTATATTCTTCTGCATCGCTGTTTCGCAATTTTCCAATCGTATTGCCATTCACAAAACTGCGAATGGTTTTGTCGACCACATGTACCGGAACGCCATAGATCATCGCTTTGTCGCGATTGATGTTGAAGAAAATATCAGTACGGCTAGAGGCCAAAGAATTGGCTACATTGATCGCTCCGGGATGATCTAGTGCCAAGGATTCTACTTGACGAGAATAGCTTTGTAACTTGTCTAGATCATTGCCATAAATTTTAATGGCAATCGGCGCTTCACTTGGCGGCCCTTGTACAAATTCTCGGACATCAATCCGAGCATCGGGATAGGTGGAAAATTCTAACCTCAATTCTTCTAATAGATCGTAGAATGCATCGACATCATATTCCTTGAGGATCACCAATAATTCGCCATAATTGCTGACATAATTTTTGGGAAAAATATTATAATAAATACGTGGATTCCCATGTCCAACATTGGAGGCATAATAATCAACCGCTTCTTTTTCTGCTAAAACATCTTCCACATAACGCACTACCTCGTCCGTCGCATCGAGGTTGCTACCATTGGGCAAATTGATGGTGATTCTAAATTGTGGTTTTTCTGCTTTTGGGAAAAAACTGACCCCAACGTATGGAAATAAAAACAGCGAACCGACAAAACTCGCCGCCGCAAATCCAATGGCCAAGCCTTTTCTTTTTACCGCCCATTGTAAAGTAGAACGGTAGGGGCCTTGTACGAATTTTTGTAAAAGGCTCAATCCCCAATTGGGCGTATTGGCCGCTTCCGCAGGTTTTGCTTTTAATAATTTGCTGGCAATAAAAGGCGTCAAGGTAATCGCAGTGACAAAAGACGCTCCTAAGGTCGCAATCACCGTGACGGGTAGCGCCTTGATGAAATCACCGACCGTCTCGGGCATCATAATGATCGGTACAAAAGCCAAAACGGTGGTCAATGTAGCACTTAGCAATGGTGCCACCAATTGATTGGTACCTTTGATCGCCGCTTCGCGCGGAGAATAGCCCTGCGCCAAAAAGCGTTCTATATTTTCAATGATGGCAATAGAATTATCGACCAATAAACCTAGCGCCACCACTAGTCCAGCAATAGACATTTGTTGTAAACCCAGTTGGAAATAATTGACAAACCAAAGGCCGATGATGATCGAAGTCGGAATGGCGACCATCACTAAACTGGCCGAACGAAATCCTAAAACCAAAAGAATGATCAAACCAACCAATAGAATTCCTTGTAGTAAATTATTGCTGAAACCACTCACCCGTTCTTCTACACCAGCCGCCTGATCAAATACATATTTTATTTGGATATCATTGGCCAATTGTAGGGCGGCCAGTTTTTCTTTGATGGGATCAGCGACATCAAAAATATTATAACCTTCCTTTTGTTGCACCGTGAGAATTAAAGAACGATCGCCATTATAGCGCGCCAGCCAACGCTCGTCTTGATAATCCATAAAAACAGAAGCGATGTTTTTGAGGTAGATAATGGTTCCTTGATGAGCACCGACCACGGTATTTTTTATCTGATCCAGATTGGAGTAGGCACCGGAGGTTTTGATGTTGAATAGTTTTTGTGAAATTTTGATGGCTCCACCAGGGATGTTGGCATTATTGCTTTGAAAAGCTTTTTCAATATCGTCGATAGAAACATTCATTTGCTTCATCTTGACGGGGTTTAGAGCGATGCGTACTTCTTGATCTGGGAAAGCTTTGATTTCTAATTTTCGTACTCCGTCTACTTTTTCTACGACCTTTTGAATGCGTTTGGCTTCCGATTCTAATTGGGCATAACTGGCCGTATTGGAAACAAGCGCCATTTGGTAAATGGCAACGGTAGAGGTGGTTTGTTTTTCTACATCAATCCGATAAAGATCTTTGGGAAGGTCTGCTTGCAGTCCTCGGATTTTAGCTTGGGCTTCTTCAAATTTATCATCAGGATTAACGCCATAAGTAAAATCAACGAGCATAAAAGCCAGTCCATCATTGATGGTCGTCACAATCTCTTTGACATCATCCATTTCATTAATGGCTTCTTCGATGGGCTCTGCCACTGAACTTTCAATGTCTTGAGGCGAAGCCCCCGGATAGATTGCAATTACGGTAACGCCCGGGATATCCATGACGGGATCTTCTGATTGGGGCATGGTCAAAAACGAACTAATGCCCATAAAAACCAAAAAGAAAAAGGCAGTGATGGTAAATTGAAAATTGTCTATGGAAAACTTAGGAATATTCATTGGTAATTGACTTAGTTGAAAATGAAATCTGGATCTGAGAAGCTGTTTGAATGTTAAAAAAGAGTACTGGTTTATTGAACACTCACCAAGGTTTGGTCTTCTAGATACCCCGCTCCTTTGACCACGACCGAACTGCCTTTTTCTAATCCATTTTTGAGCAAGAGATTTTTTCCTTCGATTCGATAAATATCGACGGCTGTTTT
This sequence comes from uncultured Saprospiraceae bacterium, assembly GCA_964419315.1. Taxonomy (GTDB): domain Bacteria; phylum Bacteroidota; class Bacteroidia; order Chitinophagales; family Saprospiraceae; genus CALLVY01. The sequence goes on from CAYQRA010000028.1 coordinate 13,980, forward strand.
GATAGCGGTGTCGTTCCTTACGGTAAAAACAAAACCCTTGTGTTTGTCGGCACTCACCAAAGCATCAATTGGAATTCGAATCAATGCTTGAGTTTGGCTGGCTTTGATGTGTACTTGGCCAATAAAACCGGATAGTAATTTTTTGCCATCGGCATCGACTTCAATTTCGACTTCAAAGGTGCCCGTGTAAGGATCCGCCCTATTGGCCATGGATCTAACTTTTCCTTGGAATACAAAATCTGGATAAGCGTCGAACGCTACGCTGGCTTTGGCGCCAAGTTCGATGTGGATGATTTCTTTGTCGGGTACATTTACCCGAATGACTTGTGCTTTTGCTTTAGAACCAAAAAGGAACAAAGGTTGACCGGGGCCTACAATTTCATTGGCTTCTGATAAACGCATGAGGATGTCGCCGTTTGCTGGAGCGATGATTCGGGAATGACTTTGATTAAACTGTGCAATGTCTGAATTTTTTTGACTAAAACTCAAACCGGTTTCTGCCGCTTGCAATTGATTTTTGGCATTATTGAGTTGGAGTTCTGCATCTTCCAATTGTTCGAGTGTCGCTACGCTATCCTGATAAAGACCATTGACATTGCGAAAGTCACGTTCGGCTTTATTGAGGAGCAATTGGGCATTTTTGATATTGATTTCTGCTTGCTGTACACCTAGCACACTTTGTTGTACTTGAGCATTGATTTCGTCCAATTGCAATTCTGCCAATAATTGTCCCTTCCGAACTTTTTGTCCCTCGCGGACATAGATTTTTTTGATGATTCCTCCTGTTTTAAAACTTAGTTTCACTTCTTCACTAGAAGCCAATTGCCCAACGGCAAAAATCTCTTCTTGGAAATTGACTGGCTCTGCATTTTGCAAGACGACTTTTTTGGGAAGGTTTACTTTTTTATCGCTTTCTTTATCTGCCATCAAAGTTTTGGAACTGAGTAGAATAGCGATTACGAAGAGGGGGAGGAGTATAAAAATTATCTTTTTCATTTTTTTGGATTTGTACTTCAGAGGAAAAAATGGGTGTTGTTGACTCAAGAAATTGAAACCTACGCTAAAAGCCACCTGCGTATTCCAATTCTGCTTGTTTGATTTGTAAATCAAATTGAGCAATGATTTTTTGGAGTTGTGCATTGGTGAGTTGGGTGCGAGCATTGGTCAGTTCGATAAAGTTAGCTTGACCTTGACGGTATTTTTTTTCTACCAGTTGATAGGCGCTTTGCGTGCTTTTAATGGTCGAGTTGTTGAGTTCTATTTGTTGAGAAGCGGTCTGGGTTTGATACCAAGCATTGATGACTTGCAAACTGATTTGCTGCTGCGCATTCCTTTTTTGTTGGAGTATTTCTCTTTTATTGATTTCTGCCTGTTGTATTTTTGCTTTATTGCTTCGATTGAAAATATTCCAACTGAGCACCAGTGATCCCATGGCATAATCATCTTCTCGACCAAAATTATAAGTAGTGCCTTGGAAACCATAATCGCCAATGAGATTTAGGTTAGGACGATTATTGCCTTTGTTTAAATCGATTTGATTGTCTGAGATGGCGAGGTAGTGATTGAACTGAGTAATTTCTCCTCTTTGCTGAATGGCGCGTTGGCGAAAACTTTCCAGCTCTGGGAGTACCACTGCTTGATCGGTGGAAGCACTAGTTTCAATTGCTTCGTCGTGATCTCTGTTGAGTAAAAAATTGAAATAAGCTTTTGCCATAGCAAGGTCTTGCTGAGTCTTGGTCATTTGTTGCCGGACTTCCTGCAAATCCGTTTCGGCACTAAAAATGGCATCTTTGGTGACTTTATGATTGCGGTGGAGACTTTGGGTAGTGCGTAGGTTTTCTTCGACGAGTTCTAGTGTTTTTTCAAAAAGTAAGAGGGCTTGTTGGGCTTTTTGAAAATTGAAATAGGCTACTTTGATTTCTTTGGTTAATTCCTTTTTATAGGTATGCACCGATACTTTTTCCACTTCCACCATATTTTCCCGAATGCGCTGATTGTGTAAAATAGCGGCATTATAAACCGGAAAGACCAATCGCAATTTGGTATCATGTTCCGTACTCCGTAAGAAATTGATTTCTTCATTTTCAACAGTAGGGTAGAGGGGGATGGTGGGGTAATCTGCTTGAGTCTGCTGGTTGCGCTGATTGATCAAGTTTAGATTCTGATAAGCTGGATTCATTAAATCGCCAACGGGAAAGTCAATAGTCCTACCACCTGTTGCTACTGAAAACCGAGCTTCAAAAGATAAACTGGGTAGAAAATTAGCTTTAGCTTCTTGGAGTACGGCGAGGCTTTTTTCGTAAGACAGTTCTTTTTGTTGCAGACTGATATTGCTTGCTAGTGCTTCGGTGATGTATTGGTCGAGTGGGCTGATTGGTTGGGCAATGCTCTGAAATTGTAGGAAACCCAAAAAGAGGAATAAGATAAGCTTGTTGTTCATATCGTTTTTTATCGTTGATAGGAACACAATTTGATCTTTTTTTTTGGAAGCTTCTTTAATGTTTAGGCAGACCGTAGAATTGCTTTATTGAACTGTTGTTATTGTGGTTTGAATTGTAAGGCGTTTTTTTCGAAGGAATGGATTTAGAATGCGGAGGTTTATTTTATTTAGAAAATCCAATAAAAAAAGGTCAAGCGAATTCTTTCACCTGACCTTTTTGAGCAGCTTAGCGAGCTTATTGTTTGATCAATCGATGAGAGGATAATAATTGCTCTCCATCGCGAACCAAGACGATGTAAAGGCCGTTTTCGCGTTCGCTCAAATCAAGGGAAAGTACCTTTTCGCGATTGTCCCATTGGCCTTCTTGTAGTTTTTGTCCTACCGTATTGAAGACTTGGTAACGAAGGCTTCCATTTTGATTATTGCGTTCCAATTGGTACCAACCTTTTCCGGGATTTGGGAAAATTGAAATCCCATCTTTCTCTTCCTGTATTCGTTCTAAAGAAACAATAGAAGAATATTCTACACTTCCATCCCAATCAACCATTTTTAGTCGATAATAATTGACTCCATTTTTGGGTTGAAGATGTCGGTAATCATAAGTTTGTTGCTCAAATGATTGTCCCTGAGCCGCGATTTTTTCAAGTGATTCAAATCTTACCCCATCTGCAGAGTGCTCAAGCAAGAAGTAATCACTGTTGACCTCTGTAGCGGTTTCCCAGCGTAACAAATGCGAACGATCTTCCATTATTTTTCCTGTAAAAGCACTCAATTCAACGGGAAGAACCGTTAGATTATCAAAAATCTCAAAATCATCAATCGCCATATCACTTCTAAAACCATTTCCTCTTACCGCACGGAATCGGATTTGGATAGCGCTACCTTTGTAGGCAGATACATCAAAAATTTTCTCTAGAAATAAATCACTACTGGCCGTCTGTTGTTCTCCAATAATAGGAGTGGTAATGTCATTGACCCAAGTCGTACCATCAAACAAGTCGATGTGTAAGCTACCCATATTCGAGCCATACATGTGGTACCAAAAACGGATGGATGGAGTACTAGCGAGGACAGAGACATCCAGACAAGGACTTACTAATTCTGCTACATCTCCAGTGCTTGCACCAGTGGCTTCCGAGAAAATATATAGCCCCGCACCGTTTCCAGAACCATTGGCCTGTGTATGATCGCCATCTGGCCCAGTATTATTAGATGGAGTTTCCAAATCGGTAATATTCCAACGATAAGCTGAGGTCGTATTGGAGGGGCTAGTCGTCCAGTTGTCTGCATAACCAGAAGCATTGGTATTTGCCGTAAAACCATCCATACTTTGGTCATAAGGAAAAGAATTAGCGCCAACATTGATATAAGCGGTCTTGATTTCGGTGATGTCAAGTACGCCATTGGATATTTTTAAACTAACATCATAGCTCCCTGCGGTAGGATAAGTATGAGAAGGGTTGGGAGTCGTAGCATCTACGATACCATCGTTTTCAAAATCCCATTCATAAGAAGTTTCCCCATCACAGATTTCTGTAAAGTTAACCGTAAAAGGTACGGAACAACTGCTGACCGCATTGGCTACAAAATCTACTTGGAAGTCTGTACAATTCCAATAATTTCTAACATTAAGAAAGGTGAAAGACATCATCGCATATTGCTCAGGAGAAAACTCCGTTCGACAGGATTTGCGCGAATAAGACATCACATTTCTAGTATTGGGCATATAGGCATCTCCATTTGCATCCGTTGCGGTACCGGTATAAACACAAGAGGAATTAACCGTTGAATTTCCGATCTGAGGATCTGCAGGAGTATCACAAAAATCATCCCCCGCAGTCGTACAATTAGAACCATCTACTAATTCATCACCACCACTGTGCGTATGTGGTAAGGCAAAAAAGTGTCCCAATTCATGAGACAGCGTACTGCCATTCATGGTACAAGAGTTGTTCATTAAAATGACATCCGGACCGCCCGGGAAATAGGCATAGCCACAATAAGAACTAGAACCACTACTTACCGAATTACAAAAATAGATATTGATTAAGTCAGGGACATTATTAGCGCCAGTCATTGCTGCTTCATCAGAAGTATCGAAGTTGTAGTAGGTATCATTATCGATATAATTGATAGCACCGCAAAGGTAATAGGCCATACAGGAATTGGCATAAAAAGCATTCATGGTAGCGATAGCGGAATTGAGGTCTGCTTCACTTAGTCCTCCTGTACCTGCACTAGTTCTCACAATGTGCGCTTTGATTGGAGCGTAATTAATACAAGAAGAGGTCGTAGATCGGTTTTGACTCTCCTGTTGAAATTTTCTTAAAAACTCTTGATAGGCTTTTGGATTTTTACTTTTTTCGGATTGGTAGTTTGGCGGCATTACCGTAGCACACTCCTTATCTTGAGCGTTTAAAGAATGGAAACCTGAGAAAAGAAAAAGAAAGAATGCTATGCTTAGGGTAGTAAAGAAGTAGCGTTTTTTCATCTGATGAGATTTGGCTTTGTATATAGAGATAGATAGGAACCTCCATATAACAAGTGTTATTAGGATTGTTTAATTTTCGGAGGTGATTAGCAGAGCTGCAAAATAAAATAAGTTTACAAGAATGCTAAGTAGTTGAAGGAGTTTTTTTGCTCTCGGTAGACTTTCCGGTCAATTACTATGCAATAACCTTGTTAACTGTCTTATAGACGAAGTTTTTCTTAAAAAGGAGGCATCGAGTTCAGAAAGAACGATCAATAGCAATTGAGAAAATGGTGGGTTTTGTGATTGGATATAAGCATTTGAGTAAGGTCTGTATTTAGCTTCTTGATTTCAAGCAAAATAATAAGGGCTTTCTTTAGATAAACTTTAGCTTTGCAAGCATAAAAAAAACTCACTGGAATGCCCAGATATTTTGCAGAATTGGCTTATAAAGGAACTCGTTTTGTTGGTTGGCAAAAGCAACCCGGACAAAAATCAGTTCAATCGACCATCGAAAAAGCATTTTTTACGATACTCCGTCAAGAAATAGAGGTGGTTGGTTGTGGTCGAACGGACGCAGGAGTACATGCTCGGCGCTTCTTTTTACATTTAGATTGTGAAGAGGCGCTAAGCAGTCCTTTTCTTTCCCGGTTCAATAAGGTAGTAGGATCAGATATCGCTCTTCGGTCTTTGATTCCGGTTGCTCCAGATGCTCATGCCCGTTTTGATGCGACAGAGCGAAGCTATGAATATCACCTAGAGTTCGAAAAGAATCCTTTTTCAAAAGAACTCGCTTATTTTTTTCCACAATCCAAACTCTTGGATATGGATCAATTGCAAGCAGCTGCTACTCTGTTATTGTCTTACGATGCCTTCTTTCCTTTTTGTAAAAGTAACTCTGATGCCAAAACAATGAATTGCGACCTTAGAAGAGCGGAATGGGAAATTGACCGCAAGCAGAACAAAATGATTTTTCACATCACTGCCAATAGGTTTTTACGTGGGATGGTTCGTCTTATTGTAGGGATGTGTTTAAACGTAGGCATCGGAAAAATAAAAATAGAAGCAGTTGAAAAAGCACTTCAGGAGCAAAGTCGTCTGACAAGAAGTTATAGCGTTCCTCCCCAAGGATTATATCTCACGGATATTAAATACCCTTTCCTCTAATGAAAAAAGCCGGTCAGGTGACCGGCTTTAGAAATTTCAATTTTCAAATTCATAAGTAGCTTCGAAGAATTATTTTTTCTTCTTAGCTGCTGCTCTTTTTCTAGGAGCTGCTTTTTTAGCAGTTGCTCTTTTCTT
>CAYQRA010000029.1:0-20125 GCA_964419315.1 uncultured Saprospiraceae bacterium
CTGGTCTATCAACAGCTGGGAAGAAACTTGCGCTAGTAATAAATCGACCTCCTCTTCCTCCACCCCCAATGTACGTCGAACAACATCCACAATAGTCCGATGAATCTTATAACTATCTGCACCCTTATTGTATAATAACCATCCCTTTTTATGTAGCAAACCTAGCGTCTTAGACAAAGTACCTATGTCTTCTTCTTTATCAATCAACAGTTCTTTTAAAACATCGAAAGTTTGAAGTTCATTGGGTAATACTACGAAGTTTTGCAATAGCTGTTGTTCTGCTTTGCTCAACTTACTCGTCTTAAAAATACCACAGAGATAAGTCCTTATTTTTTCTACTTTCCCTTTGGCATGTCTGATCTCTACTTCTGTTTTTAAATCTTGCTCGATCGCCAATTTTAATTTTTCCGGAGGAGTCCTTTGATCTTGTGCGGTTTTGGCTAAGATCTCTATCGTTAGAGTATGGTACTCTAAATCAGCGACTAGCTCTTCCAAGAAGGCCTCTTCTAAATCAGTTAGTGTATAGTGTTTTTTAAATAGCGCAATCGAATCTTCCTTATTTAGAAAATCTAATGCTATGACATCAAAATGGGGGATTCGCTGTCTGGAGGTGACCAAGATATGCCAATTGGGTTGGCTCGGAAGGTAGTCGTAATATTCCGCTAATTTCTCGGTGGCATTGTCCAAGATGATTAAGTTTGGTCGTTCTTCAATGCCTTTTAAAACTCTGATTATTTCTTGGAATAAAGCATCTGGTGTTTTGCCTTCTTTGCCGATCTTTAGATTTTCTAATAGTCCTTCGGTATTGATAAAATCAGCGACAATACTATCATTATTTGCATCTAAGCCAAGCCAAGCGACATGTGTATAGGAGGCATAATATTTCGATAAGTAAACTTGAGCTAAGGTCGTTTTTCCAATACCGCCCATTCCATTTACTAGCACAACTTGTTTGTGATTAAAAAGGCGGGCATGCAAATCCTTTAGTTCCTTTTCTCTTCCAATGATCTGATCTTCTCTTAATTTGGGGATTTTTAAAGTTAGGTCTTTAGCAAAACGAGACTTTTCGTGAATGGTATAATACTGATAAATTCTGGTATTATTATCGCCAATGACTACATCTCCTTTTATATTGGAAATGCTTCCTTTGACGATGTTTTTTTCTGCTATTTTTCCATTGAGTAGGGTGACAAAAAGTGGACTTAGATAGCTACTGTCTTGATCTGTGATTTGAGATAGGCTATCTAGTTGTGCATCATTTAACTGGTTTAGTTTATTCAGAATATCTTGAGCATCGGTACAAGAGGAGTCAATAGAGATATTACTCTTATCCACTCCTTGGATAACAATATTTCCATTTCCGCTAATGCTTATTCCATTTTCGAGGCTCATTATTTCTTATTTATCAGCAAGATAAAAGGAGCGTATTTGGGTTTTATTTTTTAGCAATTAAGTGCTTGGATATTGGATATTTTTTTGCAACAAAATTTAAACCTAATTTGTAAAAATAAATATCCAATAATTTTTCTGAACTCCCGTAATCCCCGATACAATATAACAAGTTAAACGCTTCCTACCAAAGCACCTCCAATAGCTGATTCAAAACCCCAGCATCCGTAGTCATGCGACAAAGATAAAGCCCCGCGACCAAGCCTTCGCCATCCACAGCGACCACATTCTTACCCGCAGGCATTTCCCCACTAAAAAGCCAAGCAACAGATTTTCCCTGTAAGTCAAAAAGTTCCACGAGTACTTCCGACTTTTCGGCTAGCTGAATAGACAAAACACCTTGGTCCGAAAGAGGATTTGGATAGAAGTCCAAACTAGGAGTCGCAGAGGTCTCTAAGTTTTGATCCGCTACTGTTATTTTAAAACTAAAATCCGCCACCATTGGTAAGTGATCGGAAGCAAAAACGGCATCATTAGCCGCTAGGTTATTATTCGCCAAATCCGCTGCAGACAGCGCTGGTGTAAATAAAGCATAGGTATTTTCTAAATCTAAAACAGAACCCGTATAAGCGATGTAATCCAATCGACCAGGACTAAAATCACTGTTTTCTGAATACCAAGTAGTGGTGGTTGGCAAATTGGTCGAAAAGGGTTTGGCGTCTTCGAAGGCAGTGCCATCCCAATCGGGATTAAAATCTTCGCCGTAGGCAAATTCGGCTAGGATATCTCCGGTCAGCAAGGTCTCTTGCTGTCTTCGAAAACCGACCAGATTCATATCTCCAGCAACCACAATCGGATCATCTTGTGAAATAGAAAAAGCCCCTACGCCATTTTTGACATCGCGGATAAAACCGAGCATCGCATCCATTTCATTTTGACGGGCTTCGTTATTATCACAGCAGGGAGGATGAGCGACGACCAACATTAATTTTTGACCATTGAGCGATTCCATATCCAGCAAAAAAGCTCCATTGCCATCCCCGTCGGGATTGGTGCCTGCGCTGGCAAGGATAGGAAAACGGCTAACCAAAATGATATCAGGATCGATCTTAGCATGAAACCATTCTTCTCCATTGGCAGAAGGAAGAAAAGCTTCCACTCGATCCGCAGTTTGTTGGGAACTATGATCGTAAATTTCTTGAAAGCCAATGATATCTGGTTGGATACTTTGTAAAATCCTGCGGTATTCATCCGTCAAGAAATTTTCGAAAAAATCATCTCTACTTACATTATAAGACAAGAGTCGCCAATCGGTTTCTGTAGGTCGATCGAGCACAAACGATGGAAGCGGATCAAAAGGGCCATCCTGAAAAGTGTAGGGAATTCCCCCCGTTTCATTGGGTACAAAATCTTGACTGGAACCATTCATGGAAAATCTTATTTGTACCGTATTGCCTTTGTATAAATCTTCGCCAAAGAAACTCAGGTCTCTGGCTATCGCCAACTCAAATTGAGTGGAAGTAACCGTTGGGGAGGACACCAAACCAATATCCGCATGACCAATCGTAAGGGAGTTTTGAGGATAAACAATGGTTCCTATTCGCTCACCAAAAGAGTAATTGAGTTCCGCGCCAATTCCATCAATGCCTAATCCAGTACTAGCATCATTGTCGGTATCCATATGCAAGGTAATCGAATTCAAATCTTGCAGGTTGATTTCCTTACCCACTTCAAAACGTAGGAATAGAAAATCTTCGTCATTGCTGATCCATATTTTATCAAAATCAATTCCAGAGGAGCCACCATCTCCAATGGCATCGGTGTAAGCTACGGGGACATTGTCCCAATCGCTGAAGTCTTCGTCTAGGAAGATGCGGTTGGATTGTGCGACTAATAGGCTGGTGAATAATAGGAGTAAAAAACTAAAAAGGGATTTCATCTGTCTATTTTTATTTTAAATTATGGTCATATGATACTTACCATGTGTCCATCTTTTTGAGATTTTTTCTTGTATTCATTTCATCTAATCAGCCTGAAGGGCTGAAACTCCAAAACTGGGGATAACATCCCCAGAAGAACAGCGAACCGTCAGCAGCCTGAAGGGCTGCGACTCACCATATAGTACTAAAAGGGATGACCTAAGGTCGCAGCCCTTCAGGCTGCATTTGGTATTTCCTAATCACTAGGGGCGATGCCCTCAAGTTTTGGAGTCGTATCCTTTCAAGCTAATTGAATCGCTAGGATTTAGGAAAGCAATACTGCCAAGGCATTTATAGCAAAGGTCTCAAACGAAAAATATACCCCGGATTTTCTACTGCTACATAGATAAAACCATCTGGTCCCATTTTAACGTTTCGAACTCGCCCAATGTTTTCTAAAGTTTTTTCTTCAGAAACAATCTTGCCCGTTTCTACCTTACAACGATTGAGGTATTTAAAACGCAGCGAACCGACGAGCAGGTCTCCTTCCCAGCCCGGGTAGCGATCACCCTCTACAAAGTCCATTCCGCAGGGAGCGATAGAAGGCACCCAATAGAGTTCTGGATCTTGCATTTCAGGAGCCGTGGTTTTATTGGTAAAAGTAGTTCCATTATAATTGATTCCATAAGACACCAAAGGCCAACCATAGTTCAAGCCTTTCTCAATAATATTCACCTCGTCTCCACCTCTGGGACCATGTTCGTGTACCCAGATTTTTCCATCCTCAGGATTTAAACCGACCCCTTGTGGATTCCGATGTCCATAAGAATAGATCGAAGCTTGCGCCTTGGGATCATCGACAAAAGGATTGTCTTTCGGGATGCTGCCATCGGCATGGATTCTATGTATTTTGCCACAATGACTTTCTAGTGATTGAGGATTCTCCTCTCTACGACCTCGATCGCCTACGGAAAAATAGAGTTTTCCTTCTCGGTCAAATTCCAGCCTTGATCCAAAGTGATATTTGGTATCGCCGTAGGGCAAAGCTTTGAGTAAGACTTCCCACTGCTCTAAACGATTTCCTTGTAATTTTGCTCGACTCACGGCGGTCGTCGATAAGGTTTTTCCTGCTTCTTTTATCGGCATAGAATAACTCAGGTAGATCCATTGGTTTTGTTCAAAATCAGGATGTAACTCTAGGTCCATCAAACCACCTTGGCCTTTGTTGTGTACTGCTGGCAATCCTGCTATTTTTATTTTTTGCTGGTTTTTATCGACTCGGTATAAGTCTCCAGATTTTTCGGCCACCAATAAATCTCCATCAGGCAAAAAAGCCATTCCCCAAGGGATATCGCCATCACTATAAACGGTATCCAATTTTAAATTAAAAAGCTCCGTTTTATAAATCCCCGCCTTCTCGGTCTTTTCTGCAAAATCATATTCTTCCACCTTTTTGATACCGGCAAGGATATAGTCGGTCAATTCGTGGATTTCCTGATCGGAAAATGTCGCTGCAAAAGCAGGCATTCCGTCTTTTTTATAGCCCAACTTGATCGCTTTAAAAAGGCTTTCTCTCGTTTTTCCAAACTGCCATCTACGATCCACAAAAGCTTCCATTTGTGCACCGTGGCAGCCACTGCAATAGATTTTGTAGTGTTCCGCAGGATTTCCATGTGAAGTATCGCTAGCTACTTCTGTAGCATTCAAAAATAAAAAAGAAGCGAATACTCCGGTAAAAACCAGCAATAGAAAAGTCATTTTAGAGGATGGCATCGTGGCTTATTTTTTTGTGAGCTTAAAAGTAGGAATTTATTTGAAAGCAGGTGGCCTATTTCCTTTTTTTAGGAGTTCGCTTTAATTGCCCAAATTGGGGTTGATCGCATCATTAGGTAGGAATTTTAGATATTGATTTTACAGACTCCCCTTTTAAATAGGGATGTGGACAAAAACTCTTGGCTGGAGGAGTCAATTTTTCACTTAGTACCCTGTAACAGAAATAAGGGCCTATTGTCGTTCCCCAAACATAAGAACACCACATTTCTAGCTAATATTGAATTCAAAACAAATTCCTTTAAGATGACCTATTCTCCCGCCAATTATTGCTCCCCGATCTACTTGATTTTCTGCTTATGGATTTTTCCTATTCTACTTTTTGGACAGTATCAACTAAAAGGAAGCATCAGTGATGCGGCTACTGGAGCTCCTCTAGCTTTTGCCAATGTTTATTTGGCCAATACCAGTATCGGGGTTAGTTCCGACCAAGATGGACATTTTTTGTTGGATGGGGTTCCTGCCGGAGATCAAGTTTTGATTTTTTCTTACCTCGGCTACCAAGCCTTCGCCAAGGAAGTTAAAGTCAATGAATATTCCGCAAAAAAGAATTTTACCATTCAATTGCAAGCTGCAGCGTTCTCGCTGGCTACCGTGGAAGTCAGTGCAAAAAGCGGTAAAAAACGCAAACGATATTTAAAAAAATTCACCAAGGCTTTTTTGGGAGAAACAGCTAATGCCGGAGCTTGCAAAATCACCAATCCAGAAGTCCTGCAATTTGTAGAACAAGATGGGAAAATCATCGCTAGTGCTCAAGAATTGATCGAGCTAGAAAACCGTGCTTTGGGTTATCACTTACGGTTTTATTTAGAACATTTTGAATGGAGTGGCAAAGAGGTTAAATATGCGGGCAAACCTTTGTTTGCAACCTTAGCAGCCAATACCGAACAAGAAAAAGCCCAGTGGGCAAAACGCCGAGTCAAAACCTACCTAGGATCTTCCAGGCATTTTTTTAAAGCTTTGGTCAAAGATAAATTAGAACAAGAAGGCTTTAAAATATTTCTGGCCCAACAAAAAAACGAACAAGAGTTTCACCATATTCGAGCCACAAACGCCAAGGCTATTCTCAAGGCTGCACCAAGTGGCTCTGATCAAATATTGACCATCCCCTCTTTTTTACAAGTGGTTTATGTTCATAAAAAATTAGGGGTGGCTTCCTCAACTATGGGCAATAATTTAAAAGGCCTCGGACAGGCCGCTGAAAAAGACATGATCCAACAAAGTCAAAATGATGTTGGGCCAAGGAGTACCTTTCCCAGTTCCTATTTATTCTCTCGAAAAAGTAGTTTAAGAGTACAAGCAAACGGACAGCTTCCACAAGCAAAATATTTATTGATTTATGGCTATTGGGCCAAAGAAGGTGTTGCCGATTTATTGCCTTTTGAATATCTTCCACGAACAAAATCTCCCCAAAATACTACTCCCGCTTCTCCGCAGCAAAAAGGATTTTACTTAAGTAATTTAAGAATACCTTTGCAGGAAATAAAAGATGGTGGCCCTGTGGAAGATGGCATCCCTGCCATTGACCAAGCCACTTTTTCAAAAGCGGAAGAAGCTCATTCACTTGGAGAAGAAGAATATATTTTGGGCGTTTATCACAATGGAATGGCCAAGGCGTATCCCATAAAAATCCTAGATCGACACGAAGTGGTCAATGATCAATTTGGGGATGCTGCGGTGACGGTTACTTTTTGTCCTTTGTGTGCCAGTGGGCTGGCTTTTGAGGCTGATAAAGATCAGGGGAAACGAAGTTTTGGGGTCAGTGGTCTTTTATACAACAGTGATGTATTGCTGTATGATCGGGAGACCGAATCCCTTTGGTCGCAGATTAAAGGACAAGCTATAAGTGGTCCTGAATCGGGTAGTTCCTTAAATTTTTTACCTGCGGAATATACAACTTGGGGGGCATGGAAAAAACGCTTTCCAGCATCTTTGGTCTTGCAAGCGCCAAAAGGATTTTCTTATGATTATGAACAAAAAGCCTATGCTCGATATTTGGAATCTTCAGAATTGATTTTTCCGGTGGCGGCACATAGTAGGCAATTAAACAATAAGGATAAAATAATTGGAATTGAGATTGATGGGCAATTTAAAGCCTATCCATTAAAAGAATTAAAGCGAAAAGAATCTCCAATTGGGGACCACTTCAATGGAAAAGATTTGGTGATTTTTTATGACTCCGTGGCGAAGTCCGCGCGTATTGAAGATCAAGCCGGAAAGGTACTTAATGGGATGACTATGTTTTGGTTTGCTTGGTATGCTTTTCATCCAGAGACTATTCTTTTTTAGTTCTCATTAGCGTTTATTCTAAAAAATTAAACCGCAAGAAGCAAAACAAACCATTGCCTTTACGCTGGGTAGCGAAAAACACAATGTGGACCAAAATCTAATAAGTCAATGGTCTTTTCATTGACTCCACCGAGTCGGGTGGCCAAGTTCATCGACGGCGTATTCTCCGGATGGATATAGCTTACCAAGGTAGGAACTTGGAGTTTGGAAAAAGCAAAAGCTTTGACCGCTTTGGCGGCTTCGGTAGCAAAGCCTTGGCCATGCATTTCTTTTAAAAACCAATAGCCCAATTCTAACTCTGGCCAAGGATCTGAATCCCAGAGTCCGGCACAACCTAGAAATCGCTTGGTCGATTTTTCTACCACCGCCATCTGCCCATAGCCTTTCATCTGCCAATGTCCGATATAGCTGGCCAATAGTCGCCAAGCTTGTTCCCGATTTTTGACACCGCCGATAAACTTGGCTGTTTCTGGGTCTGAAAAACAGGTTTCAAAGTATTGGAAATCGGAAGCTTGAAATGCCCGGAGTAATAAACGGTCGGTTTCTAATGGCAACATATTATCTGGTTTTTTCGAGCCAAAGGCATTGGTAAAAATGGAGCAGCAGCGTTTAAGACTTTAACCCAAACTTACTAAATCACAAACGCCTACGGGCTTCATTTTCTGATCGATTTTTTCGATTGCTCGTTTTATTTTGGTTGGAAAACTTATAGCTCATCCAAAACTCAATGCTTCGGCTTCTTGGTTTCCGGGCATTGGTCGTAATGATATCTGGGAAAGGTCGGGTATTGCCCCAGACGATAGAGTTGAAAATATCGTAAAGGTAAAGTCGACAATTTAGTCGTTTGTCCAAAAAGGATTTTTTAAACAGGACATCAAAATAATAAAATTGATCTTGGATATAAAAAGCATCTTGGGTTGGAGAAAGATACCTAAAAGTAAGATCAATCCCACTGGTTTTGTTCAACTTAAAATTATTGAATAAGCGAAAAGAAAGGGTGGATTGTTGGAAGCTATCCTCACCTCCTTCATTGGTGAATTTTCGATGGTATACATTGACCGCACTTCGGAGCGACCACCAAGGTTGGACATCAGCAGAAAGATTGTATTCAAGGCCAATTTGCTTTTGCGATCCTTCATTTTTTCTTTGATAAAAAGCGATGCTATCGATCAGATCGTAAACGCCATTGATGGCATTATTGGATTGTCTAAAATAGAGTGCTGCGGATTGTTTTTTATGTTGTATACTCAGTTCATAAAAATGAATATCTTCCGGTTGTAGATTGGGATTACCGATGAAGTATCGGAAGTCATTGACTTTGATGACATTATTATTGAGTTCAGAAAAATCAGGACGGTTTAGCCGTTTGGAATAGGTGGCTGCTGCGGAAGTTTGATCAGAAATCGTATAAGTATAATAGAAGGCTGGAAACCAATTATTATAATTCCGCGGAATGGTTTCATTTATAATTTTATTGATACTTTTTAAGTCCGTATTTTCCACCCGCAAACCCATTTTTATAAAGTGCTTTTTCAAAAATGATTTGCTGACATTGGCGTAAGCTGCACTAATGCCTTCCTCATATCTCAAAGAAGCGCTCTGATCGGTTTCCTGCCAAGTATCTCCAAAAAGTCTTTCTGCTCGTAAGTCATTATTTCGTTCTGTTTTGCCATATCGTGTACCCAAGCCCAAGACCCAAGCGTTCGGTAAATTCTTTTTCAAATCTGCTTGTGCGGAATAAATATTCGTTTTATTATTAAAAAAACTTCTTTCTTCATTATCCTCAAAACGCATCAAACTATAAATGGAAGTAGCTACAAAATCATCTTCATATTTTTGTTGAATGCCATCGGCAATGATTTTAAAAGTACTGTTCAAAGTATCCAAGTTCCAAGTATAATTAAACACCAAGTTATTGACTTGGTCGGCGATATCATTGGTCGCAAGGGTATTTCCCATTTCTAAAATATCCTTTTGATTGGTCAATTGGAGATCACTATCATTCGTGTTAAATCTTTTTCGGGAACGACCAAAAAACTCTGCTCCAAATTCATGCTTCTTCCAAGGTGCCAGCACAAAACCCAATTGGTAATTATGGCGATCTTGTATATTGCTGGCGAGTCGCTCGGTTTCTAAAAAATCATTGGAAGATAGGTAAGAAATACTAGAACGAACCGTCGCATTGCTATTGCGATTAAAGTGATTATAACTGGCATAAACATTCCAAAGTTTGGCGCCATAATTTAGATTAGCTCGCGCATAGCCTTGGTAAAACTGTTCGCCCATATACTCAAGCGCTATTCTTTGATTGCTATTAAAACCAATCATTTTCCGCCGTAAAACAATATTAATCACACCACCGAGGTTGTCGGCATTAGCACTCGCTCCGGGGGTGGTTTGCACTTCGATGCTCTTGATGTTATCGGAAGGAATATTTCTGAGGTAACTGGTCAGTTCTTCTCCTCGGAGATTTAGTGGTCGTCCATTGACCATCACCATGGGAGCAGCACTACGCATGAGAATACCCCCTTCGCTGTCTACCCAGACATAGGGGGTTTGTTGTAAAACTTCGATTCCATCATAGCCTTCCTTTAAAGGACTACTCGCAATATTAAAAACCAGCCGATCCTCTACCCGCTCGATCACTGGTCGACTTGCAGTAACAACAACATCTTCTAATTGATTGATATTTTCTTCTAAGGTGATCTTCCCAAGCGCTATAGAGTTTTCCACTTGCAAGAATTGCTGATAGTCTTTATAGCCAATAAATAAAATATTTAATTGATACGCTCCTTTTTTAGGGACTACTAATACAAAACTTCCATTTTCATCCGAGACGGTCCCTAGCAGCAATTGATCATTAAGGGTATCGGTTAGCACAACGTTTGCAAAGGCAATGGCCTGCCCTTCTTGGTCTTGAATCGTCCCGCTAAGAGTACTTTGTGCAAAAGCATCTATGGAAGATAGTAGTAAAAGGAAAGTAAGGCTTGCAAAAAGGTAGCATTTAGTCATGGCTCTATTTTTCATCCAATTAGGGGCAATCATTAGGCTTTGTATTTCTGGACGGTAAGTTAAGCGCATTCCTTTAATAAAAAAATAAACTTCCTAGCCTTAACAATTCAATGGCTATTTTTAATTTAAACGAGATCGCTGTTTTAGTATTTTTTATAGTTCAAAAAAAAACAAGCTGTTCGTTAGGACTTACAAGTCGTAGACGGATCAACGTTGAGGTCTCCGACCTCGTTCTAAGTATTCTATAAATTCTACTCAACAAGGAGTGGTGTCGGTCGGGAGACCGACACTTAGATCCGCGTTTTACCTGCAGGTAATAGCGAACAATTGGGTTTTTATATTTTAAGGGCACTGTATTTTCTAAGAGAAAAAAGAGGTGGGGTAAAATGAATATTGAATATCCAGTCCTTGAATATTCAATTGGACTAAACAATCGTAAATGTATTTCTTAAGTTGATCACATTCCTCTAGAAGGTAGCTTCTAATATTTCTAGGGAGAAAAGGTTTTAAGTTTGTAAATGAAGAGTGGAGTTTAACGCTGGAATTTATCTTTCCATCAATTTATCCTTTGCAAATTATCATCTACATCTTTGTTTTTAAACGCAGGTTTGGCAATGTGGCCAAAAGAATACCGGAGTGCGATAGAGCAGGATTGGACATCTGCAAAAAATAAATTGCGGGTTTGAATTTGTTGGAAGGCATAGGTTTGTTCGAAAACCATTTGCCGAAAAATGTCTTGGAAATTGACCGAGAGTTTTAGGTTCTTAAAAAAGGTTTGACTGAGCGAAGCGCCTAGTACAAACATTCCCCTATTCGTCAAGGCACCAAGATTTCGATCGGTCACAGCCCAGCAATTGATGCCCAATACGGTTTTGGATTTTAAACTAAATTGATGATTGGAATAAAAGTAAATATAAGGCTTTACTTCTTGTGTGATAATTCGGGCATCTTCGATGGTCTTCAGGTTGAAGGACAGCATATTGGTGGACTTCCAAAATTTATAACTCAAAGGACTGGTAATAGATAAACCGATGGTTCTTTCTCGATCAAAATTTTCGGGAGCAGAAATAATTCTTCCTTGATCTTCATCGTAAACGACACTGGTATAATTGGGATTCGCTTTGCTTACCCAAAAGCTACGCAAGGAGTGTTTGTTCCACTGAAAATTAGCAGACCATTCTTGTACCAAGATGGGTTTTAAATTGACATTTCTAGAATACTCTAAAAATGGATTGAGGTAAGTGGAAATGGAACTAGCATTTAGATAATTGGGACGGCGAATGGTCTTGGCATAATTTAGGGTGAGAGACTTGGTGCTATCCAAAGGAATATTCAACATCCCTTTGGGAAACAAAACTAAATTTTTACGGTCTACCAGCAAGGTATCTATTTCCTGAAAACCACCTTCCACTTGATTGCGCTCCGCGCGGATTCCCGCCGCATAAGACCATCCTTTGGCTGCTCCAGACCATTGCAAATAGCCCGCATAATTATTTTCCAAATAATCATAATTGCGTTCTAAGTCTTCCGTACTGCTTAAAAACTCAAAGAAAGAAAAGGCCGTAGCGGTTCCAGTAGAAACATTGACGCCTAGTTCTAACTTCCCTGCGTCTTCGATGTCTTTTTCATAGTCCAAGCGCAAAGCGCGGGTATCAATTTGAAATTCTTGTGTTCTACTTTGCTCTGCTAAATATTTTCCGTCTCCAAAATTATTAAAAATTTCACTTCCGACATCTCGGTAATAATTGGTATACTGTAAGCCCAAGAAAAGATTACTCGTCTTGCCCGTTTTATTATAATTGATATTGCTGGTAAAAAATCCTCTTCGCTCTGATTCATCGAGGTGGGTTCCAATTTTTTGAATAGTCGTTCCTTCCTCCACAAAGGAAAGGGTATTTAATGGAGCAAGAGTGGTGTGCGATCGAAGATTAGTTTGCACCGAAATGTAATCCGTTTTATTCAGTTGATAATAAAGCCCTCCACCAATAATATATTGCGGTCGAGGACCAATGGATAAACTAAGGTTTTCATACCTCGGTAAGGGTTCCCACAAATCATAAATAGACCGTACACTCTCCCAATGCAGGAGTCGATTAAAACCCAGATTGGTTTTCACTTCCCATTTGTCTTTTTTGGCAGAAGCGTTTATACTTGCATAATTATTAAACCTTCTTTTGAAGGTCGCATTTTCTGACAAACTTACTTGATAGCCATTTGCCAAATTGGGCTTCCGGGTAAGGAGTACCACCGCTCTACCGGAGGCTTCATATTTCGCAGAAGGATTGTTGATGATCTCAATATCTTTGATGCTTTCCACGGGAATAGAATTTAGATCAGCGACAGTAATTCTTTGTTTCCCCAAATAGATCAAGGGGTTTCCTTTGCCTATGATAGACAAACTTTCTTGATCTGGACTCACTTGAATGCCGGGCAACATCGCCAGAACATCCACAGTCGTAGCTTGGTTGGCAAAGATCGAATTGTCAATGGTGATTCTTAGATTTCCATTTTCATTGACGAGGGTATTGCGGGTGGCTTTGACGGTTACTTCTTCCAAGTCATTGGTGCTTGTTTGTAGCGTGATATCTAAGTTTAAATCTTTGGTCAAACTTATTTCCTGAGTAGCCTCCAAATATCCTAAGCAACTGATTTTCAACAGATAAGTCCCTGATTGAATGGGATCAAAAGCAAATTTCCCAGCGTCAATGTATTGGTATTTTAATAAAACAGAATCTGGAGTATACAATAATACATCTCCAAAAACCAAGGCTTCTCCTTGGGAATCCTGAACATTTCCTTGGAGGGAAAAAGATTTTTGGGCAAAAGAGGAAAAGGAAAGAATACATAAAAATAGGCTGTAAAAATACTTCATAGATCATTGGTTCGGATCGGTAAATTTTGCTTTGCCTTCCTGTCTACACCAATAAAAGTAGAAGGTTCAAATAAAAAAAGAGTAAATTCCGTAACCTCTTTTCCAAAAGGCTGTCTACCTGTTTGTAAGTGCGCCAATAAATGGAAAATAATTGCAGTTTTATGCACTATAAAAAACCAACACAGTGAATTCTTTAAGCGACGAAACATTGATGGAACGGATTCAAAATGGGCATTTGGAGGCCAGTGGATTGCTGTATCAGCGGTATAAGAAAGTTTTATTCGCTTACTTTTTTAACTGTACTCGCCAAAAAGAAGGGAGTGAAGATTTGGTACAGATCACTTTTGAAAAAATGCTAAAATATGCCCGAAATTATAAGGGACAAGGGACCGTCAAATCTTGGTTATTTTCCATTGCTAGAAATGCGATGAAGGATCAGTGGCGAAAGCAGGAAAAGCACCAAAGCAAAAGCATCGATCAAAAAGCTTATGCTTTAGCAGACTTGTCCACATCAGGAGAAGAACAATTGATCCTCAGCGATCGAGAAGCATTGCTTCATCAGGCTATGCAAAAGTTGGCTCCCGATAAACGAGAACTCTTGGCGCTGGTAAAATTAAAGGAAAAGAAGTACAAGGAAGTGGCGGCCATTTATCAACTTACAGAAGCGAATGTAAAAGTGAAAACTTTTAGAATCATGAAGGAGTTGAGGGATTATATGGAAAGTATTCAGGCGAGTGAGCATTATTAAAAAAAGCAATTGTCATGGAAGAAAAAAGTAAAATACTAAAGGCTTATCAAGCGGGCAAACTCGATGCAGCACAACAAGCACAATTGGAAGCATGGATTGCGGAAGGCAGCTTGGATTTGGAAGAATTAGCACTCTTTCCTGAGACGCTCCAATACCTCGAACAGCCTGAACAATTGATGCCTTCCGCTCGCATGGATGAGCTTTTTCAAGCCACCTTAGCCCAACAAAAAAACCAAGTGCAAAGTAATAAATCGCTGAGCACTTCTATCTCCGAATGGTTGCAGGTTTTCCAACGTTGGGCGATGCCCATCACCGCAGCGATTCTATTATTTTTGGGAGGTAGATATTGGGAGATGAATAAAGCGCCTATTGCTCCAGATCGAGATGTGGAACATATTGCGAGCACGCTAATCAATACCGAAGATGTCAGTGAGAAAATCCACTTGGTATCTTCCACCAAAATCATAGACGAAACCGATAAAAAAATAATTGATGCATTGCTCTTTACCTTGAGTAATGATCGTAGTAATAATGTTCGATTGGCTTGTATTGATGTGTTGATGAATTACAGCTATCTACCTATAGTGAGAACAGGTTTGATCAGTTCGATAAGTCATCAAAACTCACCCGTCGTACTTGCCAATCTTGCAGAAGCCATCGCGGCTGGCGGGGAAAAAATGGATAAACAAGACATCCATTCCCGCATTGACCAAGCGCTTCCTCCTCCAGTAAAAAAGAGTATGGAAGCTGCATTAATCAACCTCTAAAATTTAAAAAATGAGACCTTTATTTTTAGTCCTTTTTTGTATCTTTTTGGCTTTGGACGGGTATAGCCAAGAGATCTTTAACAAATCTTTACCCAACACTGGCATTTCTAATTTTGCGGTATCCAATTTTTCAGGAGGTATCGAAATTAAGGAAAGTCGCAATAATCAGATCCAGATCAAGGCGCACTTATTAGCAGGTAAGCTACCGAAAAACACCTTTATAGATTTTAAGCAAGAAGCAGAAAGTTTATTGGTTTATCTAAAGACGCCATGTACTCTAGAAAAGTCAAAGATTGTTTTCCATCCTGAAAATCCGGATAAAATGCTGTATCAAAAATCCGATTGCGAATCAGACATTGAATTGCCAAAAATAAAAATTATAGTAGAAATTCCTCAAGCAATTAAACTCTATGCTTTCACTATTATGGACGGCGATATAGAAGTACAAAACCTAAATAGTTTTTTGTGGTTGAAGAACATCAATGGGAATATCAAAATTGCTTATAAAGAAAAACCCAGTTCTGCCGCTAGCCTCTTTTCCATCAATGGAGACATAGAAGTAGAGGTGCCTGCGGGAACCGCGACTACTGCTAGTTTTAAATCTTTCAATGGTGATTTTTATACGGACTTGGCGTCGGTTAGCGTAGCGCCGTCCAACTTTATTGAGGAAAGCAAGGATAATGGTTTTAAGTATCGAGTAGAGCGAAAGCAACAAATGGTCATCAATGGTGGTGGCATCCAATTAGACTTTGATACTTTTAATGGAGATGTTTATCTGACAGCGAATCAATAAGCGCTAGACCAAAGCACCAAGTAATTTATTTTCAACTTATTCTAAATCAAAAAAAATGATGTCTTATATCAAATATATTTTTCTCTTCTTTTTGGCCTTTGCCTTAACTCCAGTCTATGGCCAAATAGAGACCGTCAAAATTCCCTTTGAAAATCCAGCGGGCGTTAAAAAATTAAAAGTAGATCTTTTCCAATCTAGTATAAAAATCAAAGGAAGCGATCGCCAAGATATTTTGGTCAAATACGAAATCATGCAACATCAAGAAGATCGTGATGCTGGAAATAGTGGCAAAGCGGCTGGCCTAAAGAAAATATCCGGTAGTAATGTCAATTTGGAAATGACTTGCCAAAATAATGTCGCCAGTATCCATGCTAAAAATTGGAATAGATACATCGCTGTAGAGATTGAAGTTCCTCGCAACATTGAATTGGACATTCATAAAAACATGGGCGATACCATCTTAATCGAAAAAATTAGTGGCAATATCAATATTGAAAATAACATTGGAGAGATCATTGTAAAAAATGTTAGTGGTATTGTGAATGCGAGTAATACGGCAGGAAACATCTATGTCCACTTCGATAAGATTCCGGCCGCCAAAGCCATGATTTTTAATAGTACAACTGGGGAAGTGGATCTCACTTTGCCCAGCAATTATAAAGCGGATTTAAAAATGAAAACAGAGATGGGAGAAATCTATAGCGACCTAGATCTGGTGATCAAAAAAAGTCCGTTAAACAGCGATCGCGAAAACAAAGACGGCCAATTTAAATATTCCAATAACGATTGGACCTACGCTTCGCTCAACCAAGGCGGCCCAGTCATCACGATCAAATCAAAAATTGGAAATATCTATTTGCGCAAGTAAATTTTCTTTTGGGATTCTGAAAAAATTTCCCCCGCTTGGCATTGGCATTTAATCGTCCTTCCTTTGATACTAGACTTTAATGTTTAGCGAAAAAGGAAGGACGTTTTAGCAAGTCGTCCTCTCAAATTTTTACTTCAAAAAAGTCCCATAAAATTTGATCAAATTCTTCTTTGTTTTTGATTTTTCTTTCCTCTAGTTTTTTTCCTTTTCTTATTTTTAAAATATTTCCAGTAAGCGTTATTCTCCCCTCTTCTATCGGTTTGGAAATCAACCGTTTTTGGGTAAAATGGGAAGCGGGATTATTTTGATGATAGTCGCACATTGCTGAAAAATCAAGCAATGTCTTGGCTTTATTTTGGAATATATATTGAGGACTCCAAGTCGTTTCCATTTTTTTCTGAACACGGAAAAAACCTTCCTTATCATTATCAAAAACAAAAATACCATTCGGATCTTCTTGTTTTTTTCCCAACACAAAAGCCAAGGGCTGCATGGTAAAATCTCCAAAACCAACATCCGTCAGATATTGGGTCTCTCCTATTTTTACTAAGATTGCCAAATGATCAAAGTCTGCGCCGTATCCTTTTTCGGCATTAAATACTCGACAAGAAATTCGATAAGCTGCAAAACCCAGACTGACTAGCAATTCATAAAACAAACCGTTTAATTCATAGCAAAAACCTCCTCTGTTTTGCTCCACTATTTTGGTATAAAAGCGATCCACATCCAAGACTATTGGTCTTTGTAGATGAACATCTAGATTTTCAAAGGGGACCTGAAAAAGGTGAGCGGATTGTAAGTTTTGCAATACTTTCAGGGTGGGCTGGAGTGGTCCAGCATATCGGATTCGCTGTAGGTAAATAGACTGGTTAAATTTCAAAACTTTGGGTGTTGTTTTCTAGGGGTATAAAATACTGGTCACTCAAAGTTAAGAAATTTTTAAATCAGGAAAACCATTTTTCTTGAAGTTCTTTATACCTCGTTCGACCAATCGGTAGGCTTTCTTCTGTTTGTAAAATCAAACTGTATTTGCTTCCGGGTTCAACTCGAATTTCTTTGGCGCCCCGCATACTTACCAAAAAAGATTTGTGAATACGTTCAAAAGTATCGGGCAAGATCAGTTGAAGACTTTCGAGCGATTTGTTGTGAACTTCTTTGCCCCCATTTTTCAAATAGAGTTCCGTATAAATCCCAGCACCTTTGATGTATTTGATCTCCTCTACGGGAATGAGTAATCTTTTTCCTCTTTTTTTGATGCTTAAAAATTTTGTAACCGTACCCGCTTCTTTTTTCTCTTTGATTCGACTACACGCTTTGGATAAGCGTTCTAGATCAAAAGGTTTGGGTACAAAATCAAGAACTCCGTATTCGAAAGCTTCGATTGCTTTGTCTTTATAAGCAGAAATAATGATGGTATGAAAAGATTCTGCCACCATCGACTTTAGTATTTCAAAACCATCTTCTCCATTTAAGTTGAGGTCTAAAAATAACAAATCAATATTTCCTGAAGCAATGATTTTTTGTCCTTTCTCTAAATCATCCGCAGTCTGGATCGCAATAATGGAATCACCAAAAATAGTTCTCAGCATTCGCTCTATCCGCTTGGCAATTCTTGCTTCGTCTTCGACTATTAAAATTCTCATGAGTATTTAATTTTGATAAGCGTCTCCCAGCCAGCGGGGGTTTCGCCAGAATGAAGTTCCCAATTATTGGGATAACTTTCCTGTAACCTCGCCTTAATATATTTTAATCCGGTTCCTTCTCGCTTGCTTTTCTTTTCTGCTTTTCTATTTTTTCCAATGGTTGCTACTAGGTATTCTTTATGGTCTTTTTTCTTGCGAAAGGTCAAGCGAAAAGTAATGCTTCCTGTGGGCCCCGGCAGACTATGGGTCAGTCCATTTTCAATGATCGTATGAATGATCGCGGGGGGGATGGTTTCTGTTTCCTCAATACCCTCGTCTTCCCAAATATATTTGATTTCTTTGCGATAACTCATCACTTGTAAGTGATTTTGACAAAGTTTAATTTCTTGACTAATGGGCACTTGTTTGTAATCCGCCATTTCATTCAGCACTTCAAATTCTGCCGCCAAGGAATGAATAAACTTTACACCTTCCGTGGGAGATTCTTCGACCCAATCGATCAAGGAAGTCAAGGTATTCATAATAAAATGGGGTTTAATATTTTTCTTCAACAATTCATTTTTTAGCCGTTCAGAGACCACTAGTGATTCCTCAAAAGCCAAACGTTCTAACCTTCTCCTAATCGTCAATACATACAACATTGCCAATACCACCACAAAGAAACAAGCGAATAAAATAATGTCATAGACTTTTACATATACCGATGACCACCTGAAAGTATAGAGCAACGTTAGGCAACACAAAACAATGGCGACTAAAGCCGTAGGTGCTCCTTTTTTTCTAGCCCAAACCGCATATAAAACAATCCCCAGAGAAAAAACCCACATGACCATATTATGTCTAGCAGCAAGCCAATCAAAATAAAAATGGTAATTCAATTGCAGAAAAGCAGTAAGCAAAAGTAGTATGCCAAACGCTATTTTTTTCCAAGGAAAAGAAAATTGAATCATAAAATATAAGGGAATCAAAATACTTATCAAAAGATGAAAAATCCCAATCACTTCCATCCGCGTTCGCTGAAAAGGATAGGGATAGAGGTAAAATAATTTTACAAATTCCATGAGCAATAAGCCACAAAAAACCAAACAAGTAAAAGCGAATATTAGAGAGGCATATTCTTTGGGGGCATTAAAAAAAACAAAGAAAAAATAAATGGCGGTCAACAAAAATGCTCCAGCAAACATAAACATGAACTTACTCAACTGTAAAGGTCCTCGCAAGAGACTAAAATAATCGCCGAGCACAAAATAGCTATGTTGACTTGGTTTTTTATAGGTTTTAGTGGTGCGGAGTGCCAATACATGCCAGCCCGATGCCAGCAAAGAATCTGGCACTAAAAAATAGGTTAGGTAGGTTCCTGGAATTTCTTTTTTCGTTTCACTCGCTAAGACGCCATTATCTCCGAGGTGTACCCCATCCCAGAAGGCTTGATAGGAACCAGTTGCTCCAACGAAAGCACATTGATTCCGCAATGGAAGTCCTTCAGGAATAAAAACTTTTACCCGCGTCCAAAAAATGCCTTTCCCAGTGATGTCCTCGTCTTTCATCTCCATTAGCCAATGACCATCTTCATAGTCCTTTTCTGCCCAAGCCATACTATCTCCTAATTTTATCAATTGCGCTTTTGATTCCAGGTAGGGTTCTGTCTCAGTATAGATGCCTGTGTACTCGCAAGAAAAGCAAAGTATCGCCATAAATCCATAAAAGAAAAAAGAAACTTTCGAGTTCATTCTATATTATTTTTTGAAACATCTATTCACCTATTCCTCCTCCAATTGATATATCAAAGATAAGGGATTAAATCACTTGTTTCCTACCGTTCACAAGTCCTTTGAGCAGTTGAGAAGTGTTTGCTTCCATTGTTCCCAAAAAGCAAATATACTTGTATTGAAGTTGTTTAAAAAAGCCCTCAATGATTTCTTGACAAGCCATTGACATTCAGGCTGCCCGTCCGCTATAGCGGTTCCCTCATTTAATGCATTGCCATGCATTACC
>CAYQRA010000030.1:0-20121 GCA_964419315.1 uncultured Saprospiraceae bacterium
CGAGGTCGGAGACCTCAACCTTGATCCGTCTACGACTTGTAAGTCGTAACGAACAACTTGTTTTTTGTTAAAAACTTACATTTAAAATTAATGAAACTATAGTTTTCGTGGTTTTGGAATTGTGGGGAAAAGCTAAGGGCTATCTGGAAGGTAGCCCTTACCTCGTTTTACAAATGGTATTTTGGAATCTTTTCTCTTATTAAATATAGGAGCTACCTTCCAAATAGCCCCGATTGTTCGCTATTACCTGCAGGTAATACGCGGATCTAAGTGTAGGTCTCCCGACCGACACCACTCCTTTAGTTTAGTAGCATTTATAGCCTATTTAGAATCAAGGTCGGAGACCTCAACCTTGATCCGTCTACGACTTGTAAGTCGTAACGAACAGCTTTTTTTTTGTTGAAAACTTCCAATTAAAATTAATGAAATTATGGCTTCTTATAGTTTTAGAATTGTGGGGAAAAGTTAAGGGCTATCTGGAAGGTAGAACCTATATCCTCAAACCGAAGCAATCATTTTTTTTGCTGTTATCAAACAACTTCCTTATAA
Source organism: uncultured Saprospiraceae bacterium (assembly GCA_964419315.1). Taxonomy (GTDB): domain Bacteria; phylum Bacteroidota; class Bacteroidia; order Chitinophagales; family Saprospiraceae; genus CALLVY01. The sequence goes on from CAYQRA010000030.1 coordinate 550, forward strand.
ACTTTTCTATTTTTTTTACATTGAAGTTGTTTTCCCGTTTTAGAATAAATCCAAAAAATCGCAGTATTTTCACCACAAACAAATACTGCTTTTATGAAAAACACCAATTACTCTAATCTATTTGCACTCCTTTTTTTAGCCTTAACTCCTCTCCTTTTCAGCTCTTGTCTCGCCAAAAAAATGGCTAGCGCCCTAAGTTTACATCAAGAAGCGATTAGCAATGCTGCTAAGAGTCGAGCCCCCGCTCCTAAGAAATTCGATATGGTTGCAGAAACCTATGTGCAAGTATTGGAAGAAGCACTGCGCTATGGTAGCGCCAAAAAAGCCATCAAACATGTGGAAACTTTTTCAAAGCAAAATGAAAAAAACTTGAATGGGCTTTTTACAGAAATTGGTGCTTGGTCTAGCAAGCTTTCTGTGGGGGAGCAATTGCTTTTTGCGGCCAGCCTTCCAACCAGACCTTATACCAAACAACTCATTCAGTTGATTCCAAAATTTCAAAGGAAGGTCAATAGACGGATTCAAACTTTCACTTTTCTTTCTAAGGTTACTAAACTTGTTTCGCCAGAAAGTTTGTTGGAAAAAGTGATGCAATAGAATAATAGTGCTCCATCAAAAAAGGATTCGATAAAAATATCGAATCCTTTTTTTGTATTAATCGTAAGTTTACTTTTCTCGTTGAGTCCTATTTGATCAAAGCCAAATCTCCAGCATAAGTTTCTCTTCTTCCATTCACTAAGAGCAATTCAATTCTGTAAATATAGACTCCATCACTGAGTTCTTTCCCCCCAAAAGTTCCATCCCAACCTGCATCAAGGTCATTGGGCTCAAAATTATTTCTTTGGTAAACGATATCTCCCCAACGGCTATAAATCGTCATTGAACTTACCGCATCTACTGCACCTCCAGAAAATACCGTGAACCGATCATTGTCTCCATCTTCATTGGGAGAAAAGGCATTAGGAATAAAAACTTTTTCTCGCTGATCGACATAAATATTGATAATATCTGTCGTTGTACAACCACCGTTTTCAAAAGCTTCTAATCGAATTCCTTGCGTATGCATCGCTTGGAAAGAATGACTCAAACCAGTAATTGTGTCGGTAAAATCATCTCCATTAAATACCGTCCAACTCACCGAATCCACCTCAAAATTGCTCACTGCTTCCAGATAGACTTCGTCTCCTAAATTCACATACAAATCTTCTCCTAAACTTAAGACCAATTCCTTCGGTTGATTAAGCACAATTTGTTCTACAAACTCACAACCGTTTGCATCCTGAATCAACAAATCATAGGCGCCGGGCACCAAATTTGTCAACAGCGAATCTTGTCTTAATGGTTCCTGATTCAAGGCATATAAATAAGGCGGTTCTCCTCCCGTGACTCCCATTACTGCTACCTTCCCACTAGAGGCTCCAAAACAAGAAGGATGAATAATTGAAAGTTCTACTGCTTGTGGATAGTTGGCATTCAAAGTAACCAAAACACTATCCTGACTTTCACAACCATTGTCGCGATTAAAGGCAGAAAAATAATACCAACCTGGCGCGTCTATCCAAGGAGTTAAAGTTTCTTTTCCATCTACAAAATTCCCGGTATTGGTTTCCCAGAAAAAATCAAGATCACTTCCATCGAGTGTTAGGCTGGCTCGCAATTGTAATTCCAGATCGGTACAATTTAACTCTACCGTCGTTCCTGCATCCAAGACTGGAGGGTTTCGATTTTCATCCACTGTGGTGTTAGAAGTAATGGTGCAACCATCCGCATTGGTCAACAGCAAATTATAATCTCCAGGAAGCGTCGTCATAAATTCAGCTTCGGTGGAGGTAAAACTTCCGGGGCCCGTCCACAGATAAGTTGCTCCTGCAATCGCAGGACCAGCGCTTACAAAAGATTCAATTTCCGTACAAGTAATGACTCCTTGAGCCGTCGCACTAGCCAATGGCAATTCGTAGAATGCAATTTCCAAACCAGCACTTATAGAATGACAAGCATCGTCTAAATCTACCATTCCATTTGTCCCATTTCCAATCACTACACTGAGCATATAAGTTTGACTGTAAGACATTAATGTTGGATCAAAATCAAAAACACCATTTGTGTTACTGATTAAAACAGTTCCAATACTATTGACACTTCCATTGTGTAGGACATAAGAATAGGTATCATTAAAATCAATCACGGCGTCGCTTCCCAAGGTTACGGCCACCGATTCGTTTCCACAAGCCGTCAGATTAAGTCCTTGTAAAGTACCTGCATTTGTGGTACACAAACTCGTACAATCAAAAACCCCTTGAACGGCGGTAGTCGCTGGACAAAAGTCACTATCCTCAATTTGAAAATCGTAAGCAACACCATTGGGAATCCAGTTGGAAGTAAAAGAGTTTCCAGTGATTGGGGTGCCATTGATAGAAAAGGGAGGAGTACCATTCAGGATGTCAAATTGTACCTGATAAGCATTGCTGTTTACTTCACAATCTGTACTGGGAACGGAAGTAAATAATACCGGAGGTATATAATATTGAATCGTGATTCGATACGTTTCATCACAACCAAAAGCACCAGGTTTTTCTATCTCGAAAGTTCCTTCGTCGCAAAATTGTTGTCCTTGAAAGTCATAGCAATCTCCCACACAGATATCCACTGTTCCAAAATCATTGATAACTTTGGGATGTACGATAATTTCTTGAGCTATAAAATCACAACCTTGTCGGCAATACAAAATAGTATCTTCTGTTCCGCAAAAATTGATTCCACAATAATCAAAACACGCTCCTTCACATATTTCTACTGCTTGCAAATAGGTCGTATCAAAAGGTACGACGACCAACTCCTGACGAATCTCTCCACAATAATCTGGGCAAACTAAATCTTGAGATTGATCATAACTTTGTCCACAAAAATTGAAGCTTTCATCTTCGCAGATAAAGGCTGTTGGTAGATTGGTAATTAGATAATTGATGGTGACGGGAAAGGCCGGAACATTATTGCAATCTCCGATTCCAAAGGTGCAAAAAACATCGGCACCATCTACGGTTTCATAAGTGACATATATCGCCCCATCTACCGTATCGGTCATTTCTACTTGGATACTCAAAACGTCGACACTATCTCCAACAAATTTCATACTTGGTGGCAAGTGCCAAACCAATTTGAGATCGGCAGCCAATTCCTCAGGAAAGGCGCAAGCATCTGCAAACACTGGCATACATACAGGAGGAGTAAGCGTATAAGTCGGTTGCTCTTCTGGACAAACAACTGCGGGGCCCGAAATAAACCCGGCGGTCACTTCTTGAAATTCGGGAGCTTCCATACTTATTCCATCCAAGACAAAAATCTGATAATCACAACCAATACCATTGACTCCATCTATCATCAAGTAGTAAACTTCTCCCGGAACCAAATCATGGATCGCAAAGGAAGAAGTAAAAGAAGCAGGTAATAATTGACAATCCAAAACGCTACTAAAGTCTATACAGTTATCTACTTCTAAAACAGATATTTCTAAATTACTTCCCAATTGACATCCGAAAGTTTCAATCGCCAAATGGACATCTGTTGCACAAGGTGTAAAACGAATCCATTGATTATTGTCGATCGAACAGGAAAGCTCTCCATTTAAATTACCGGGCGTGTCGGCGGAAGCGCCATTCGTATTTCCGCAAAATCCGTTGAGGGCTGTTCCACAAAGAAAAGGCGCATCGGCACAAGACTCGCCGGGGATCGTTGGATCACCAGGAGTACAAGGTCCAACATTTATATTCACCACTTCTACATCCTGACAAATCGTAATCGCATCAAAACAAGTATTAGAAATTTCTACGCAAACTTGCCCACCTATTGATCCCCAGCTAACGACCGCTTCGGTAGCAGGTATTCCGGGGATTACCGTTGCGCCAGGTGGCGCAGTCCAAGCATAAGAATATTCCCAATTGCAAGGACCAGAGCTACCATCACAATTGACAAATTCATTGCCACATGGATTGTGTTCGATATAAGTTTCGATGACGAGATCAAGATCAAAATTACTGACACTTCCTGCTTGTACGGTGGAAGGGCCAGAAAGCACTGAATTAATCGGAGGTGGTGGCCCTTGAAGTGGGGTATTCAAAGTCAAGGTATAATCACATACATCATTGGCATAACCATCAATTGCGATATAATAAATACTGCCTGGCACTAATCCAGTGAGTGGAATATCTCTTTGGTTCCAATATCCATTGCCTTCACAGGCGACTCTAAAAAACTCAGAAGGCATACAATCGTTTCCGACACCAAGCACTCCAAGTTGAATTCCAAAAGCCGAGCCGGGTGTTGATTGACAATTAAAAACTTGAGCACTGATCGTCATGTCGGGTGCTTCGGCGATGAAAGCCAACCAATCGGTATTCTGCATATCTCCGCAGTAGCCCGGAAAATTGATGCTGTATACAACAGGGCCAAGCGTAGCGGTATAACCATCGATACAAGATATTATCGGAGCCGTTAGATGGTCATCACCCGGCGTTGGATAAGGTTGAGCGAAAGTCGCAGAAAAGCTGACGACTAAAAACACAAAGGTGTAAAACGGTTTAAGAACAGGGGAGAATGGGTTCATTTTGTCTCTATTATTTACAAGTTTTCTCGGTAAAAAAATCGTTAAATAAGCTTCAAAATTTTAAGCATTTTTTAACGTGCCTTCCACTTTATCAGAAGGCTTAAATATTGGGCATTGCCAGGCATTTGGGATAATAAAGGATCAAAAAGCCTTTATTTTACTTGTTTTTCCGTTAGTCAGCCTTTGAATACCATGATACAAACGGGAGGTATATTCCGATATTGTATCCTGATAATCTGGCTCCGTTTTAGGAAAGTGTCATGGGAAGGGAAAACGGTAAAAATACTTAAGAGCATGTTAATATTTGGCGATTGATCGCCAAGGCAAAACCTAAGAAAAAAATAGGAACTTTTAATGATCTATCAATTCTTGGTGATGGTGAAATAATGTATAGGGTCGAAAGTTTTGAAATTTATTGGCTAAAGGTGTGCAAACAATTCAGCACCTTTGGTTCACGGTAGGATATAAATTTACAACGAAATGAGCAGATAATCTGTCCCCTATTCTCAAAAATAAAAATGACCGAATGAAGTTTATTTTTCATTCGGTCATTTTGCCTTGCTTAGAAGCCGCTTAATAATTGGGGCTTACCAGATTTTCTCTGGAGCATTCATATAAGCTTCGGCCATTCTAATATATTGTCCATAAGTAAATCCACAACTACAAGATCCCGGATAATAAGACATCACATTTCCAACATCTGGCACAAAGTAATCGCCGTTGCCATCTCGTTTCCGATTGATAAACCGACAGCCTTGATCTACATCTACATAATCTGTTACTGGATCTCCAGGTACATAGGGATCAGCAGGGGTATCACAGATTTCATCTCCTGCAGCATCACAATTGCTTCCATCTACCAATTCTGCATTCATTGGATCATCTGCTCCTTCAAAGGTGTGCAATAAATTGAAAAAGTGCCCCATTTCATGCGGTATGGTTTGTTGGCCAGGTCCCACACAAGATTTTAAAATAACAATCCCCACATCCGTGACGCTATGTTGCGCAATTCCATTTATAGTAGCAAAACCACATAGCGGATTGCCTTCTTGCTCCGTGATAAAATACATATTGATTCTTCGTTCTCGATTGAACTTAGTCATCATCTCTTCAAACTCTGGTCGATCATCTTGCAATACATCGTATTGAAAATTGTCGATGTAGTTGAATTCACAAATTTCGAAGGAAGCACAAATCGGTGAAAAGAAAATATTCAAGGTATCCATACTTTCAATAATATCCGCTTCCTCGATATTGGGTTCTCCAAAAGTATCCCTTACGATATGTGCCACGATAGTGAACTTCTTATCTAGGCATGGCAAAGGAGCCTGTGTCGTCAATAAAGATTGAGCATTTGCAGGAACCTGAGATAAGACAATGGCCAGAAAAAGAAAGATACGAGTAATAATTTTCATGCGTATAGGTATTTCAAATCAAGGTAAGGAAAGTTAAAAAGTAACATTCTACCATTAATATTGGCTAAAAGAACCCGCTAAAGATAGGATAAGCTACCCTTTCTTGAATGAGAAAAATGTTAAATGTCTGATTTTAGCCTAATTTTCCCTAAAAAATGTAATATAGCGACTCACAAACATACATTTTTTAGGCTATGTTTGCAATAATAAGTAGTTCTCTGAATTAAGCATTATATGATCTTGAGCGACTTTCGAATTTATACTTCCTTTAAAAGCCCTGCCTTTGCTGGCAGGTAGGCTCGTTATAGCTAAGCTATGCCTACGTTTTTAAACTTGTCTAAATCCAAAATTTAGCTCCATCTAATGGATTCCCAATTCCGGGAACTACTTAGGCTCTAATACCAAAATAATTGTATATTTGATATTTTACCAATCCAAGGTTATGAAAATAAAGAATCTATTCAGTATTTGTCTTTTACTTGCCCTTTTTGTCGTTCATTCTAATGCCCAAACTGCTGACCCTATGGAGGGTTGTGCAAGTTTGCTTGTTAGCTTTACTCCTCCAAATGGCTTTTCTTCTTATTATTGGGACTTTGGAGATAATAATAATTCTATCCTCGAGAATCCGACCAATCTCTATTCTAACCCTGGTACTTATACCGTGAACTTTAGCGAGACGGTGGGAGGAACAGTGGAATGGACCACGACGATTACCGTTTATGATGTGCCTGAGATTACCTTAGAGACTGTCCCAGCAAGTGGTTGTAGTCCGCTAGATGTCAATTTTGTCCCTGTGGTCAATATTGACCCCAGCATCGTTGTCAATAGCATAGATTGGACATTTGGGGATGGAGTTACCACTTCTACAAGCGGTATTGAGCCGGTGAGTCATGAATATATCACTATTGGAACTTTTGATATTGGCGTTACCATCAATACGGGCTTAGCGGGTTGTGATAATACTTTTCTTTTTGAAGATGAAGTTTCTACCGCTGCTGCTTTTGATGTTAGTTTTGTAACAGATCCCTCTCCTGCGGTTGCTTGTGTTGGTCCATTAACCGTCAATTTTACCAATACCACCCCAGGCCAAGGTGCCTATACTTTTTTATGGGATTTTGGAAATGGCATGACTTCTTCTCAAATTACTCCTCCAGCGCAGACCTATACCGCAGAGGGTACTTATACCGTCACTTTAACAGCGGAAGATAATACGGGCTGTATGGCTCAGACTACTCAGACGGTAAAGATAGGGCCACCTATTGCAGAATTTGAACCAGAACAGGATACGATTTGTGTAGGTGAAATTATTGAAATGCTAAATACTTCTGAACCGGGAACCTATAGCTGGACTTTTGGCAATGGTGCTTCTCCTGCTACTTCTGCGGAACGAGTCCCTGAAGTACAATTCAATGAAGGTGGTTTAATTGAAATCACCTTAACGGTTTCTGCCAATGGTTGTAGTAGTACGGCCATGGGAACTGTTTTTGTAGATGCTCCAGATCCTACTTTTACTTCTGATCCAACCTACTCTTGTACCAAAGAATTGGTAACGACTTTTACTCCTAACGATCCTAACCTAGATGCTTATCTATGGGTCTTTCATGATCTATCTACCTCCACGATGGCTAACCCACCGGTGCAGACCATCATCAATGAGGATATGACTATCCATTCGATCAATGGGCTAAATACTTATGTCACCATGCTTACAGTGACTAGTGCTTTTGGGTGTACAAATACTTTTTCATTGGAAGATACCATCTGGCAACCCAATGCACTTTTTGCACCCAGTATAGTAGAAGGTTGTGCGCCTCTAGAAGTTACTTTTGAAGATCAAAGTACCAATGATATTGACATCGTTTTGTGGGAATGGGATTATGGAGATGGAACAACTTCTAATAATACGGTAAGTACAGACCCCATGCATACTTATACGGATGCAGGAGAATACCCCGTTCAGTTGATTATAACCGATGCTATAGGTTGTAAGGATACCTCTTATATTATTGTGATCAATGTTGGTGATGAAATCAACCCAGATTTTACGGTAGATAAAACGGTGGTCTGTCCAGGAGACACGGTCTTTTTTACGCCGACCAATTTCCCCGGTATCGACGACGTAGATGCTTGGCATTTTGAAACAGACGATTCTCGTTCTTTCCATTGTTTCCAAACCGATGAATTGAAATGGGCTTTTGTAAGTGAAACGGGAACCTTCGATGTTACGCTAACCGTAGAATATAATGGTTGTTATTCTTCCATTACCAAAACGGATCTGATCACAGTAAATGGACCAATTGCAGAAATTGATTATTTCATTGATTGTAGTGATACCACTTATACGGTGATCTTTGCAGATAGTAGCCATGATGCGACGAATGTGCTTTGGACTTTTGGAGATGGTGTAGATACCACGCTGGCAGACCTTTCTTATACTTATGCCAATCCTGGCTCTTATACCGTTTACCTTACTGCTTTCAATGCAGGTACAGGATGTCCAGCTTCTATAGATTCTGCAGTCATCAATATTCGGGATCTTCACGCAGAAGCGGTACTCTTAGATACGCTATTATGCTTAGGTAATATGTATGAATTAAACTCCAGTCCTTCTATTGATGTAGATGACCGGTGTTGGAGAGGATATACTTGGTATTTTAGTGATCCTAATGATCGCCCCATAACCACTTCTGATACGGTCGTTGAACATGTTTTTCAATCTCCTGGCTTTAATGATGTTCGATTGATTGCCAGAGACATCAATGGCTGTTTGGATACTTTCGACCAACGAGTAAAAGTTTTTGGAGTATATCCTGCTTTTACTTTTGATGATGCAGATGGCAGCATCTGTTTGGGACAATTGGTCAACTTTACCGACCTTACTTTAGCAGATACTTCGATCAGTAAATACGAATGGATTTTTGATGATGGTACTACTTCGGATATTAAAAATCCAAGTTCAATATTTGAAACTTCTTCCGATCCCAATGTATTTGTCGTTACCCTAAGTGTAACGGACTCTTTGGGTTGTAATGGAATGACCTCGGTCAACATCCCGCTCTATGAGCCAGTTAGTGATATTACTACGCTACCAGCTCCTCCAGATATCTGCTTGGGCGAAACCATTATTTTTGGCGCTTCTGACTTTACTAGCCAAGGGTCTTCTCTAGCTTGGGACTGGGATTTTGGAGATATGACCAACACCAGTACCCAACAAATAGATTCTATCATCTATGCGAATGAGGGAATTTATACCGTCACGCTAAATTATACAGAGATAGCAACTGGTTGTGAAGGGGAGCCCGTAACCGTTGAGGTTTCCGTGCATGATTTTCCAGATGCTGATTTTTCCACAGACGTAGACGGCGTATCTTTGCTTTGCTATAATCAAGAGATTAATTTTACCAATATTAGTACAAGTAATTGGGATCTACCTGATTTTACATGGACTTCTAATCCTCCGGTTAACATCAACCCTACGGAACCTAACCCAGGGTTGACGTTCGGTAAAGGGACTTTTGAAGTTACCTTGGAAGTTGCCACCGAAAATGGATGTTCGGATATCCATAGCGAAACATTTGTGGTAGAAGGTCCCGAAGGGATGATCTCCGTTAATCCCTTCGCCATCTGTTTGGATGATGAGATTTCGTTCACCCTAAGTGATACCGTTGATGTCTCTAAATGGACTTGGGTCTTACCAGACGGAAGCGCTCAGGAAGGGGAATTAACGATCGTTTATCCTTATTTGGAAAACACTTCTGATGATGGTAAAGACCAAATCAAGATTATTTTAGAAGGAGCTAGCAATAGTTGTACCTTCTCCGATTCTTTAAGTTTTGATGTTGCTCAAACCAATGGAGATATTCTGATTGATAAGTCTATTTATTGTGTAGGAGATACTATTTTCTATGGAGCGGATTCCCTAACGGTTAATAATACCGTGTTTTGGGATTTTGGAAATGGATTTACAACTACTGATCGTGGAGGAGTAACCACCTATCAAACTGGCGGAACTTATACGGTCAACCTTTCTATTGCAGATGCCTTAGTCCCAGACTGTACGGGCGAGGATACTAAAGAGTTGACCATCATTGATAGTCTTAGGGTCGTAGAAGAAGAACGATTGGTCTGTGAAGGCGATCCAGTTGTACTTAATATTACGGGGGTACAAGATTACCATGTTCTGGAATGGACTGCGGTAGATGAGAATGGGCTGGCTATTCCGTCTAATGAACTAAACCTTAGTTGTACAAATTGTGATACTCCAGTAGCGACCATCAATAAAAGCATAACCTATACCCTCAAGGTAACAGATAGTTTTGGTTCCAATTGTTTTGACAGAACCTTTGAATTTAAGTTTAGTGTTCCTAGTGGTGCATATGCTTTACCAAATGCCTTTACGCCAGGTATCAATGGACTGAATAATTACTTTAATGTAGTCGCTGATCCAAACGGAAGTGCGACGATAGAAGATTTGACGATCACCAAGTTTGAGATCTTCAATCGTTGGGGACAGAAAGTCTATGACAATAATAGTCCAACAACCGGTTGGGATGGCTTACAAAATGGAAAGCCTGCTGCTTCTGATGTTTATCTTTATAATATAGAAACCACATTAGAAGGTTGTGAATCTGATAATTTCCAAGGCAACGTCACCTTGTTTAGATAAGGAATAAGACCTACAAAAAAGAGGCTCGGTGAAAATCGAGCCTCTTTTTTTATGCCTTATTTTAGGATATCAAATCGCACCGGGGACTTCAGGATTGGATAAAGAAATATGCAAGTGGTCGGCGGTGCCAACGTGGCGAAGGGTATTAAAACCCATCATGCGAAAATAGGTCGCAAGCAATTGGTTGCGCATTTCTCCTCGGCCATTGGTTCGGATATCTAGGGCATGTACAAATCCACTTCCTTGTTCGTAATGCAGGGATCGTCCTTTGCTGGGTAGACCCATTTTTTTATAATCCTCGGGTTGCCGGCTGGCATCGGTGATCATCAAATCTGGATCGACAAAAATCAAAGTACTGACCCCAAGGCGAAGAATCGGATGCAATTTGGTAAATTCACTTTGTACTTCTTGTCCTTTGGCGTTGGCTCCCGAAAGAAATAATAAACCATGTACACAGTAGCCTCCGACCAATAATAAGACGATCATCGTCCGTCGCTTCATCGCTCCTCCTCCAGACATCTTCCCCGTCAATTTTCCATGTAAAAAACTAAGATAGACAAAGAGTACGACCATCGCTCCAAGCGCTCCGCCCAGCAAGGCGAGCCAAGGAGCCCATTCATAATGTAGATAACAAAATACGGCTCCCCTTATCAATAAGATAAAAGGCAGTGCCAGTAATAGAATAATTTTGATTAGTTGGTATAGCCAGGATATCATGGAGGATAAGCTAAATAATCTCAACGATATAAATTATTATTTTACGATTATTCCTAACTTTTTTACGACGAAGTACAGGCAAAGGCATAAAAGCATGGTGCTTGATGTTTTAAAAGGGAGGAATAAGTAAAAGGTAAATACGGGGAGTAATTTTTATTTCCTACGGAATCGTTTCATTTTATTTTTACAAATCTGTACGCCATAGGCGGTTGTAGAATTCCACCAATAAGCTAAGGCTTTGGCTTGAAAAGTAGTAATGGATCTTTCTTCGTAAACCACTTTTCCTGCTTGCAACACCAATAATCGATAATCTTTTTTGCTGCGATGGCCTCCGGCCATTCCTTCTAGAATGTACTTTTGCTTTTTCATAGTTCTTGTTTTTAATGTGAGCAATAAGTATAGGGGGAGGGGAATTATTTCTTGGTCTTACCAAGAAATGGGAACTTAAAGGGAGGGAGATTTTGGAGGTAAAAAGAAAGTGTTTTTTCTGTAAGCTCTATCTTAAGTTACTTTCTTTTTATCGCTAAAGCAATAGTTTGTATATTAAAAAACATATTTTATCAAGGAAAGGAATAGACTATATTTTACAAATAAGCAATAGATCAACTACGTAAAAACCTCAAAAATAATCATTTAAGAAGTTTCTTATAAATAAAAAAGTAAAAGGATATTTTGCTTATTCGCTCAAGACAGTTTTGCGTTCTTTGCGCATTTTCCGAATGAGTGCTTGGCTATTCTTCTCTTCCGTATTTAAGCCTTCCAACATTCGCAAGACCCGATCTCGCACTGCATTTACATTAGAGAGGGCATTTTGGATTTTCTGTTGAATGACCCAATCTGAAATAAGGTTGTCAAAAAACACATCCATAAAACGGCTAAAAGAATCTAGTTCGATTTGTAAATTTAATCGTTCTACATGTTCATAAATATCGCGAAGTTCTTCCTCGAAGCGATTGAGCAATTGCTGAGCCAGATAGGCTCTTTCTCGGGCGCGATCAATATTAGAATGTTTAAAATGAGCGGTACGCCTTCCTCCTTTCCCCATATCCCAGCGGCCCCAATTCCGAGCTGTCCGCAAAAATCCAAGCATCTGTTCCAATACATTAAAAGCTTCTTTCCCCACTTTCATCGCTTCTCGAACTTCTCTAATGATGTATTCTTGGCCTTCCATTTGTTGCTGAATCTGGAGCAATTGTTTTCCTTGTTTGCCATTGCCTCTAATGATTTCGCGCTCTCGTTTTTTGAGTAGCTTTTCTAAACCCGCTCCAACATCTCCTTTTTTATTCAGCTTTTCTTCCAATACATTTTTCTCGTATTCTAATAACTCTACCGTTTTTTGATGTTCATCATACTTAAGAGAAGCTTGCAAATATTCTTGTCTTTCTTTTTCCATCTGCTCTTTTTTACTCCCGAGCACTTTGTGAAAAAGGGACTTCAAACTCAGCTTTTCTAATTGCCCCAAATCTTCATATTCTTCTTCTAATATTTCTACCAATTTATTTTGAGCGGCATAAGCGGTCGACAAACGTACCGCCAGCTTATCCAAGTGTTTTTTGATTTTTTCGACTTGCCGAACTTCTTCTATTGTTTTTTTAATTTGCTTTTGCAGATCACTCATTGATATTTATTTCTTAAGCAGATGGACTAAATTTAAATTTAGGCTAATGTAAATATTTTTTAGCTGCTTTAGCAGAAATTAAGGAGGCAGAAATTTTAGATCAGGGGAAAGAACTTGGGACATTCTTACTTTTCGCCATCAAATAATGGCACCTTTTGAGCTTCAGGCTTTATCCCCAAAAAACAAGATTAATACTTCTGTAGGCGTACAAAGTTCTAATTTACTAGAGGAAGTTGACCAAGCTGATTCAATTGCTTCAAAAAGTATAGGCTGCGTAAACTCCCAAAAGATAATTCCGCAAGTAAGTAACGGTTCCTTCAGGTTGGACGGTACCGGGAGGTGCATTTTCAGAATTGTCGTAAAAAGGATTTAGTCCAAAGGAAAACCGACCACCAAAACTAATATGCGGTGTAAATTGATAGGCAAAACCAAGCAACAAACTCAATTCATTACTTATAAAATCCACCGCAATATCTTCATAAGCCACCAACACTTCCGAGGGATTTTCGATAACTTTAGTTCCGATTAATCGACTATAAGCCACCCCTACTTCTAAACTAAGACCTTGCTTTTCTTTCAGTGGAAAATAACGCAAAAGAAAAGGCACTTCAATATAAGTCAAATTCAGAGCCCTATCTTTCCTTCCATTTACTTTGGTTTCAAAAATACTCCCCTTTTGCTGATATAATAATTCAATATTAAAATCGATATGCTCGCGTAAAAGAATCGTAGCCCTCAACCCACTACTCAAAGCACCTTTATCGTAGCCGTTGAAATTATCGCCATCTACCTGAGCACCATAAGCTCCAAGCAGCAAACTCACCCTAAACCTACTGTCATTCGTTTTCTTTTTTCTAACTCTTCTTTTTTGAGCATCAAGAGTCGTAGAACTAAGAAATACTAGAAGAAGGATTAAAGAAAAAATTCGCATACTTTTTTTTTATTAATTTACTGAAATTCTGTCATTAACCAAAAATAAAAAAAAGAACGGTCAATTTCTCTCTTTTCGCTGCACCTTCTCCATAAATGCCGCCACCCTGTCGTATTCTAATTCATTTTCCCAATAGCCATCCTTCTTAAACCAAGAACCAACAATCAAAGCATCACAAACCGACTGGTAATCACCAACATTTTCTAGCGTCACCCCAGAACCAGCTAGCAAGGGTAATTTTATTTTTTCTCGCAGTTGCTGAAAGTCTTGAAGCTTTGCTGGCTTCCCTGTAGAGGTGCCCGTAATGATTAATGCATCGCTCCGAAAAAACGCAGCAGCTTCGGCCGTTTCCAACAAATCTACATCCTGCGTAATCGCATGGGAACTATGTTTCTTTTTTAGGTCGGTAAAAACGGCAATCCCTGCTGCATCTATGGCCTTGCGATACCGCAGCAAAGTCCCCGCATCTGACTCCATCAATCCTTCATCTGCCACATGACCAAAAACAAATCCTTCTGCACGGATAAAATCCAAACCACCAGCTTGCGCCGCCGCCAAAGCGGCTTCATTGGCCCCCCCCAATATCTGAATACCACAAGGCAAAGCACTCTTCTCTTTTAGCCCCTTGGCGATCACGGCCATCAAGGCCGTAATCTCTGGTCCTACCTTCCGACGGAGATAGGGAATATCATGCATGTTTTCAATCATCATGGCATCTATGCCGGCACGCAGGTAGATTTCCTGCTCTTCCATCACTCGATCGATAATCGCTTGTACCGAACCACCATAAGCAGGAGTACCCGGCAGGGCAGGTACATGAATCATCCCGATGATGGATGTTGGTGCTGGAAATATTTTTTTAAATTGATCTGTCATAGCAACAAATTACAATAAAGGTTTTTCATCTTCAAACCGCTTCCCATATTTCCATTTTTTACTCGGCGATAATTCTAATAACATAGACATTTATCGACCAGCATTCCTTATCATTGCAATTCCATGAAAAATAAACTTTCTCCATACTTATCCTACGCTCCAGCCGTCGCCGATGCCATTGCCCAAAAACTCCCTTTGGTCGCTTTAGAATCTACCATCATTGCTCATGGGATGCCTTACCCTAAGAATGTAGAAACTGCTCTGGCAGTGGAACAGATTGTTCGAAAGACTGGAGCCATTCCAGCAACGATTGCTTTGATTGATGGACGCTTAAAAGTTGGCTTAACAGAATCTGAAATTGATCTCATTGGGCGAGAAGGAGAAAAAGTGACGAAATGTAGTCGACGAGATTTGCCTTTTATTTTACAACAAAAAAAGACGGGCGCAACCACGGTGGCCGCGACCATGATCGTAGCTGCGATGGCTGGAATTCGCTTTTTTGCGACAGGTGGTATTGGGGGGGTGCATCGAGGTGGTGCAGATTCTATGGATGTCTCCGCGGATTTGCAAGAACTTGCGCAGACTCCCGTTGCGGTTATCTCTGCGGGGGTCAAATCTATCCTTGATCTCGAACGGACTTTAGAGTATCTGGAAACCCACGGTGTTCCGGTCATCGGATTTGATACGGATGAATTTCCTGCTTTTTATACTCGGCAAAGTGGTTTGGCCGTTGATTATAAAATCAGTAAACCGGAACAACTTGCGGAAGCATTGCATATCAAATGGGCACTAGACTTGAAAGGTGGTGCGCTGATTGCCAATCCGATTCCCGAAAAGTATTCGATGGAAAAAACGCTTATTGATCAAGCCATAGAAACAGCCTTGCTGGAAGCTGAACAAAAAAATATTCGTGGAAAAGCCATCACCCCTTTTCTTTTGGCGAAGGTAGAACAATTGACCAAAGGGTCGAGTTTAAAATCTAATATTCAATTGGTGTACAATAATGCGGACTTAGCGGGAAAATTAGCCGTCGCTTATAGCCAATTATAAAGCAAAGGATTCCCCTTCCTCACACTGTCCAAATCCCTCTTGCTCTAAAAGGGCTCTTTCCTTTCCCATTTTCAAAACTGGGTTGGTATGGTTGAAATGAATAAAATGGATTTTATTTTTTTCTACTAAGGGGAGTTCTGCAAAAAGCGCTCTACTTTCTTCGATGAAGGGATGGGGAATCAAAGCCATGTCTCGACCAGGAATTTCTCCATTTTCATAAAAAGTACCATCGATAAAAGCCAGATCTACCTTTGCTAATTCTTCTCGGATATCTAGGTCCCAACGTTCCCATTTGTCGATGTCAGGAATAAACAAAGCGGAGCGCTTGGTTCCTGCTATTTTAAAACCAACTGTTTCAGAAAATTCATCTCGATGAGGCACTAGAAATGGTGTGACTTGTAAACGCTCGTTGAGCTGAAGCATTGAATCGGCGCTTAGTTTTTGTAGTTGAATATTTTGCAAGCCTACCAGTTGACTCCATGGACCATTATTGGTCAAATAATTGGTCATCCGAGGCATCGCCCATACGGCTGCATTTTTTGCCCCCATTGCTTCTCTTCCCAAATTCATCAAGCCCGTATAATGTCCCATATGGGCATGACTTAAAAAAATGCCTTTAGGAATGACTCCAGCATCTTGATCCAATTCTTGATTGAGTATTTGTAGTTGATCTGGAAAATCTGGAGTTGCCTCAAACAACCAAGTTTCCTTGCTTTTTGGATCTACCAGCCCCAGACAAGTCACCATCTTTCGTTCGGCTTTTTGCGTCCAAAGATCGCGACAACAATCTTTCTGGCAACCCGCTTGCGGATACCCCGCATCCTGAGCGATTCCCAACACCACGAGATAGGGACTATCGGGTCGAGAGACAGGTTTCTCTAGAGGTGGAGAACAAGCGCTAAGGATCAAAAAGATCAAACTCCAAAAAGTAAACCTTGATATCATTGGCATCTTTCATTAGGTTTCTATGATCAAAATCCAAAAATCCTTAGACCAACAGAAGTATCAATTACTCTATTGTGAAAAGGGTCATTGAAGGTTCCATTATTTTCTGCTAAAGACAGTGGAAGAAAAAACGATAGTTTGGGCTCCGCCTTTACCACAGGCATCGCCTGCATAACTTGGCTTATTTTTTCGGCAGACAAGACCTCCTCCCATACTTGAAGTTCCGCAATTCTACCTCTCCATCTATCTTGCTTTCCTCCACTAGAAAAAGGACAGGCGATCCCCATTGATTTTTCATTGGCCAAAGCATCGGGTCCGAAGGAAATATCGACTGGCTTTTGGTGGACAAGCCCATCTACATAAATATGAACCGTATAAGTATTTGCATCTTTAGCAGAAAAAGTTAGCATTAGAAAATGCCATTGTTCTTGCGCTAGCTGCACTCCTGTTTCGACACTCCCCTCCCCCGTATTTATTTTCAAATTCTCAGGGCTTGAGAGGGTAAAGAAAGCCCCTGTTCGCTCAGCGACTTCTTCTGGATAATTATAAGCCAGAATACAGGCCGATTGTGCGGAAGTCGTCAATACCGATTCTCCATTCTCCATTTTCACAATACATTTTTCCTCTTCTAGGGTAGGTTCTTTCCATTTGATCCAAAAGCCTATGGAGAAGCCTTCTTGAATATGCCGAAATGCCTGGAATTTTCTAATGAGAAGAAAAGAATTGCCTTTGAAATCTAAGGCAAAATTTTCATTGATATAATTGGCCATTTTTTTAGTCGCTAGGTAAAATAAGTTATCTGTTGATTTGGTGTGTCGAAGTTACAAAAAGAAGTGTATTTAAATACGCTAAAACTATTTAATACACTGTCACCTAAATTTATTTTCATTTTGAACTTATGTTACAGGGTATTTAAGATTCGAAAAACAAAAAAAGGTAGATCCTAACTTTCTGTTAAGACCTACCTTTAGTAGATACATCGTTTAAGCATTTCTGATTGTACTTTCTATTTTAGTACAACCACTTTTTCAGCATATTCTTTTCCATTTATATCTCGGACTAAGACCGTGTACATTCCGGGAAGATTATTTTCTATAGAGAAATAATATTCGTGATCATCGACATCAAACACCTCTAGCACTTTACGGCCACTAGAATCGAATAATCGAATTGAATAAATTTTCTCTGGGTTTTTTCCCGCATCTGGTCGGATCATTATTTTAGCATCGTCTACTACAGGGTTGGGAGAAACCATCAAGCCGTCATTCAGTGGTTTTTGGTTTTTATCCACCACAATATTGAGTACGGTATTCGTTTTTATTGGTAGATTATTATCGAAGAAAATATTCGCTTGGTTTTCTACTCTTGTTCCAATGCGTAGATTCGGCTTCATTTTTATTCGATAGGTCAAATAACCATGACTCAGTGGCTCATTAGTTGTACTATCAGGCAACAGAATATTATCGAAAGTCCAGCTCAATAGACCATCTTCCGATACCGTCAGTCGATAAGGATCGCTAGCGCTTCCCATCTCCAAGGTACTCACGTCTAGAGATTCTGGCAATTGATCCTCTACAATTACTCGATTAACCACTGCGTTACCTACATTTTGAAATCTGATTTTATAGGTCAAAACTTCCTCGTTTCGCACTTCGCCTTCTGGCGAAACCAAAATATCATTCGGATCTAAAGCTCCAATGGCTTGACTCAAGTTTTCCATCGCATTATTCGATAAATCACAATCATCTCCGGGATAATCAATTTTAGCATTCAAGCTTAAGTTACTCCCTAGGACTGCATCGTTTTCCACAAAGTCAACAATATAAATAGTTCCTGAGGCACCAATATCCAGAGATTCTATTTTCCAAGTAAGTTCTTTTCCATTATCAGAATCCCAAGGAATAGAGGCTTCCAATGGTTTAATTTTTTCATCAAACGATACCACCAAATCTATATCTCTCGCCATTTCTCCGCCAAGGTTTTCGTAATGAACCGCAATCATATTTTCAAAACCAATGCGGTGGGCAGTAGCAGATACTTCAACGCTTAGATCTGGATTAGAACAATTTGGAGAGGCACTAAAATTGAATCCGCAGTACTCTTCGCCAATGCTAGTCACTTCGACATTTTGATCTATCTCTCCAGTTGGGCAAGAGGCTCTCCAATTGCCTCCTTCTACTTGTGAGATCACATATTCTCCGATTCCTAAGGGAATGCTATATTCTCCATTCTCATCTGTAAAAACCGTCAGACCACCAGGCTGAACCAGCAATTCAATATTCGGCAAACCAACTTCTCCTTCGTCTTTTACACAGTTATTATTTTCATCAAAAAAGGCAGTTCCACAAACTTGACTTCCACTTTCTTCTTGGATCGTAATACAATCATCAACGTCTTGTCTTACTACTACTTGCTGATAACCTGAAGGCCAGATT
Source organism: uncultured Saprospiraceae bacterium (assembly GCA_964419315.1). Classification (GTDB taxonomy): domain Bacteria; phylum Bacteroidota; class Bacteroidia; order Chitinophagales; family Saprospiraceae; genus CALLVY01. The sequence continues at coordinate 19,803 of CAYQRA010000030.1, forward strand.
ACCAAAACAGAATCAATAAGCGTAGCATCTCCCAAACCGAACAGCGATTTTAGTTCGCTCTGACCGCCAACACCTCCTCCGGTCTGTGCACTAACTTCTCTGGTTTGCCAAACATCCTGTCCAAAAATATTGGCTTTGACTTTGATCTTCGCTCCAATACCAGAAGCATTAGAATTTGTTCCGACTAAGCTTACACAGAAATTTGCTTGGCATTCTCCATTTAAGTTTTCGTATAAAAAATTGGCATTATCATCATGGTTGGCGACATACAAATCAACGTCTCCATCATTATCATAATCTGCCCAAGCAGCACCAAAAG
>CAYQRA010000031.1:0-19836 GCA_964419315.1 uncultured Saprospiraceae bacterium
TGCGTATTACCGGCAGGTAATAGCGAACAATCGTGTTTACATTTTATGTTTTGGGGCAAAAAAAACTCCCAACCTTTTTCAAGGTCAGGAGTTGAACTCACTGCTGTGAATCAATAACTATTCTTGGATCGTCGTCATAATTGATGCGACTATCGTTTTGTCTATTTTTATATAAGGTATCCACTACGCTGACGGAAGCCCTACTATAATTTTGGGTATTGATCGTTGCTACATCTACGGTGTAGTGTTCACAATCGAGTCTGCTCCGATTATGGAGATTGGCTTTGAGGTATTTGCCACTTCCTCTGATGTCAAATTCGGTTCGGTCTTTCATCGAAAGATGCAAAGAATCTACATTGATGTAGGCTTTCAAGTCATCCTTGCTTTCGCTTTTGATGCGCATCGAGCTTTGTACAAATCCACTTATTTTTACGTCATCGGTTTGGTCCAAATCCAATTCTTCGAGATAAGGTAAATCAATGTATAAGCGTACTGGGGAATTAGGATTTTTCAGATCACCGCTAATGCTGAGGTGTTCTTTGGTTTGTACAACTTCTACTTTCCGAGTATAGACCTCTTTTCCCGTCAGGTGAATTCTAAACTCATCACTGCGATTGATTTCTACTTTCATTTTTCCTTCGATCTGGAGTTTTGTAAAATCCTTGAACGTAAAAGACTCATCTCCTACTTTGCTCTCTGGACAATCTATACAAATCAGACCTTCTACTCCCATTTTCCAAACTTTTCCTCGATGACCCCATGGTGTAATCTGATGTTCGTGCACATCAATGGTTTCTAAAAGGCGGTAAAGATCTTTATCTAAGGTCAGCATTGCGCCATCAGGAACACGTAATATGAGTTCGACACTTTGTCCGCGATACTTTCCATTTTGTTCGATAATAAAACTCCGTGGCATGACTAGGCTGTTCTCTTGCTGTATCAAATCATATCTAATTTCATTGGCCAAGAAAGCGGCTTCTTCCATGTTTCTTCCTCGAGAAGATTTATGGACTTCCATTTCGTATTTCCCCGATTTACTTCTTAAGATAGAAAGGTGAACACGGTCTAAGTAAAGCTTGTCATCATCCAGTTTTACATGACCAAGATTAACGATAGAACTCACATCTATCTGATCTAATAATTGCAAATTCAGGGTATCGCTTGCGGCAACTTCTACGGCAATAGATTGACGTTCTATTTCACCGGAGCTAAACTGTCTGCCCGTAATACTTCCCAGTAAAGCAAGACTGATCACATTTATCGTCCAAACCGACCAAATTCCTGCGCTCATTCTTGGCGTCATGACTCTCCGGTTGAATAAGAAGCGGACGCCTCTCAACAAGACCGACAATACAGGTACACCCACGAAAACAAAAAGGTTGATGAATCCCAAAACAGAGACGGCTTTTGAGCCAGGGATTAGAAATTGCCCGTATGGAAGAGCAAAGAAAAAACTGATTATTGACACGATCCAGATTACGAAAAGAGCAATAATCAGCGCAAAAACTATCAAAAATATTATTGGTCGCCAGATCTTGAGGACGAGGTTGACAAAAGAAGATACTAGTTTACCTAGCAGTGAAACCCCTTTCGTAAGGGCGCTTCGTACATTAGTTCTTCTAGTTCCAGTTCTTCCTCTATTTCCGTTTCCATCTTCGCTTTTTTTTTTGCTCCAAAATCTTCTCCCCATTCGCTTACCTTATCTGAAAAGTATTCGATTTCTTCCTCTACAATCTTACCAATATTCGAAGCATTGATTTTTTCGCCTCTCATCGCCAAACGATCACTAGCGGACTCTGCCTTAGGGACAATTGACCAGAGCAACAAATAAATAGGAATACTAAAACCACCCGAAATCGTCAGCAATACAAATCCCAATCTCACCCATAATGGATCTTCTACTCCGAAGTAGGCCGCAATTCCAGCACATACTCCACCGACGACTTCGTCGTCTGCGCTACGAAATAAACGCTTACCCGTTTTGTATTTCGTTTTTCGCTGCCGCCCCGTTTTGGTCCGGGTATCTGTAGCTGCATGATGACTGGTTTCATGGATGGGTTCTGCTCCGAAATCTTCGGGAGTTCCCATGATAGAAATTCCATTCTCTACATCTTTGAGCATAACGATTTGGCGACCTTGCATGCCTTCTTGAAAAAGCTCTGCCATCCGCGATTCGATGTCTCCCGTGATTTCTTCATAACCTTCCGAATCTCGGAAATGCCGATGAATAGCCTGAAGGTAATTGCTTAGCTCTTCAAACGCATCTTCGTCGATGGTAAATGGATAGCCTCCTAGATTGATGTTGAATACCTTATTCATTGTTGGCGATGTTTTTTGTAGATTGATTTACAGCATGTACAAGTTGAGTCCAAGTTCCAATCAGGCTATTTAAAAAATCCTGACCTTCTGGGGTGACGTGGAAATATTTTCGGGGAGGGCCTCCTGTTGATTCTTTCCAAGTGTAGTGCAAAAGCCCCGCGTTTTTGAGTCGAGTCAATAGTGGATACAAAGTGCCTTCCTTCACGATCAACTGAGAAGCCTTTAACTTCTTGATGATGTCGGATGGATAGACTTCCTCCTCGGCAATGATCGAAAGAATGCACATTTCGAGCACTCCTTTTCGCATCTGAGCCTTTGTATTTTCTAACTTCATAACTCAAAGATACAAAAACATACACTACTATGCAATACATAGTAGTAAATTATGCCATAGTAGTATATCAATACACCAACCCAAGTAATTGATAATCAATTACTTAAACTCTGATAAAAATTTATTTTATTTTTTATAGATGACTTTTGAGAAAGGATAGCCCTACATATTAAGCAGTATAAAAAAGAAAAAACCCAAGTTGCGTATGGAGCCGCAACTTGGGTCTGGGGGAGTATAGAAGGAATGACTTCTATAATTTTTTTATATCCGATTCGGCAATGTATCGTTTATCTCCGAGCTTCATAACTCGATACGGCCGCATTTCAGACTTAGGAATAGACATTTTTTTGATTTTATTCCTCATTCCTGGTTGATTAATTAGTTTATCTTCGCTAATAAATTTTTCACTGAAAACTTGATTTCCTATTTTCATGGTTAACAATATTGGGAGGTTTGTAAATTCGGTTACTTGTTACACATATTACAAACGACTAATAAATAATTTTAGTTCACTAATATTGTGTTATATACACTTCATATAACATCAAACATCGGCGATTAAGTTTTCACAAAAACGATAGGCTATAAATAGCATACTTATCATCTATTCGATTTTCACCAACCAAGATAAATCCCACCACCAAACACCATCATCAATTCTAACTTTTGCGAAAAGGGTTCCGTTGCCATCTGTGTTGATATCAGTAATACTAGTTTGCAAACCCAGAAACTCATCCATTTCTGGTGTTACCCATCCAACACTAGTGTCCTCTGGTTGTGGTTTTTTAGGTAATTGTACTTTATCTCCAACTGAAAATTTAGTTTCCTTTGGTTCCTTTTTCTCAGTCGAGACCACATCTATATCCTTTCCCAAAAGTCTACTTTCCACCTCCTTAAAATACCTTTCAATATCGTTAATATCTCTACCTTTTCGATCACGAATTAGGGTTGGTATTTCATTGAGACCTACATGTAAGTATATCGGGATAATATTCTTTTTTAGGGCAATCGCTCCTCCTAATTCTATCAAGACCCACTGACTCTTAATAGACGCAGGGCTAAGTAAAATTAATAATTCACCCGGCTTACTCAAGTGCTCTTGAATTTGGGTATTTATTGACCCTCCTGTTTTTATGTCTTTTTCGTCCAGAAAAACGGAGGCTCCTATTTCCATCAATCTGGAAGCGATAATTCCTGCAATCCATTTATCTTTAGAGGAATGACTGATAAATATTTTCATGGTTTGGTTTTTCTAATTTTAACTCACTAAACAAAATCAGTAAGTCATTGGATAATAATAAATTATAATTAATGATGCTCTTACCCTTAAGTTTCTTTGCTTAGTGTTACGATATAAACGAGCAACTATCCTAACAAAATATTTTTACTTTCTATCCAACTAAAAGTATACCTAAATAAAAAACAGCGAATCTATTTTTCAACGGTCCCAAACAAAAAAACTAGAACCTCTTTACTATTACACCTATTCTACAATCACCGCCTTCTCCGTTTTTTGATAAAAAGTAGCATCCTTATCTTCCGTAGATATTTCAACATTTAAGAAGGTTCTTCTTTTGCTGGGCACCAATTTTCCTTCTTTCATTTTGTGCCAGCCCATCGAATGGGGCAATAAGAGACCATTATAAGTTTGCCAATCATCATAATTTATCCAACCTAGCTTATCACTTTTTTTATCAGAGTAATAGGTCACGGTATAGCCTAACCATTCCATCTGAAAAGTTTCGGGATTATAGTGAATAAAGTATTCATCTTTGGGGCTCACTCCCACTCCACTTTCATAGGAGATTCGGATTCCTGGATAAGTTTGACCGTCATGAACCAAAGGTTTTGCCTCTGAGTAAATAATTCCATCATCGGCTACCACAAAAGGCATGGCATAAAAGTAAAATATCAGATTGTGGTAAAAAATTGGATTGCCTTTATAAACACTGGTGTCAGCTTCCAACCAAAAATTATTTCCATCAAAACCAGTGATAAAAGTTTCTGCTTCTATTCTCTCTCGGCGATCGTGCAACTGGATGGTCTGTTTTTCATTGCCCCCTTCTTTCTCGATTTCATAAGATAAGGTTTTCATTTTTTGCCATTGGTCTAATCCGCCATGCTTGGTGAATATTTTCTGGAGGGCTTCAGGATAGGATTTTGCGGGTTGGGTATTCTCCGGTGATGCTTCAGAAGCCGTATTTGGAGTACTTGGCTGACAGGCATAGCAAGAACACAAAAGTATTAAAAGGGCAGCTTGAATTAATTTCATTAGGTGATTTAAATGAATGTGAAAGTTTTATTGATATCGAAGGTAAAATTAATAAAAGCGCTTAAGGAAAAATTATGTATTGCGGACATCTCTAGATTTAATCTATAATTATTAGAAGTCTAATCTAGCCTTAAGTCCCCTTTTATCTACGCGGAATAAATGCCGCAGGACTCGACCAATGATCTATATAATCTAGATTATTATTCCAATAATACTCATGATAATGCGTCCTATAAATGGAATGACTTTTAATTAAAAGATCGAATGGAATAATGATTTCTTGGGTTATTTTTTCACCAGATTCTTTCCCCGGCCTGAAGCCCAATAATGGCTTGATAACACCATAGCCATTAAACAAAATTTTCAAGACCCTGTTATCGCATTCTGAATCTGCACTTTTAACCAATGCGGCTTCTACTACTTTTCCTTTAGGGCTAATCACACACCTCACCAAACCAAGTCCATGTGCATTTTTTTGGATGGCATTTTCTGTAAAAATCTTCTTTTCTTTAATTTCTCCTCGCGTGATTATCACACTTTTTATCTTTGCGTTTTGCTCGCATAATTGATAAATTTTTTGCTGCTCCGCATTTTCATAATACGATTTTACCACTCGGTGAAATTTATACTCATAAGTGATTTCCCGATCTAAGGTGAGATCTTGAAAAACTTCTTTTCCCCTACCATACTCATCTAGTAACTGCTCCCCATTAGCATCCAATACTTCAACAAAATGAGGTTTTTCATCCACAAAAATATATTTGTGTCGAGCCAATCCCGTGGGAAAGAACGTTTCTACCTGTACCGGTTTATTGTCTCTGTAATTGACCGCTTTTCGTTTTTTTCCATTGGGATAATACCAAATAAAGGGGCCGTATTTTCGATGGGGATAAAAAGAAGTAAAACCACCTTCACACAAAGGAGTTCCATCTTTAAAGTAATATTTTATATAAAACAAAGAATCCTTGACCGATTTGATTACTCCGTATTTGGTATAGCTTTCTCCCTCCTCGACTTCGTCTCCATATTCGTTGAGATAGAGTTTTTCTCCTTTATCAAACTTGCTTTTATACTTTAGTAACTTGATCATTTGTGGAATATCATCAAGCGTATATTTTTCCGATTCAATTCCTTTTTGCAGTTCCTCAAAGTTTTCAAAAACTTCCTTTGCTTTTGTTTTAAATTTCTCTTTTTTCTTTTTCCCTTCTAACTTGGTAAGCGATTCATCATAGAGTCCACTGCCGAAGGATTTAATATACTTGGAATCCTCCTTTTCCTTAAAAAAGTAAGTATAATTACTGTTTTCATATTTATAAAAACTATAGTCTCCTACCTCATCAATGTATCGCACATATTTCTTTTTTGAATCTTTAGCTTTCTCTCCTATTTTTTTTTCAAAAACATAATCAACTACCAAAAAAGAATCTTTTCCAATGACAAAACCTTGACAGTCATCTGGGCTAATTCTCGTTTCCGGTTCATAAGGATTATTCTTAAAAAAGACATCTTCATGAACGCCTGTAAATTTCAAATAGCCTTCTACTCTTTTCTTATTGGCATCATAATAATACCCTTTCGTAAATTCTTCATTTAAAATATAATGAACCTCCATCGGTTTTTTAGGTTCATAATCCGAGTCAAAGTAGCCATCAATCATCTGACCATTGAGGTCGAAAAAATGACCAATTTCGTAATCTGTCAATTTATTTTGTGCGGGGATATTTCCAGCAATGAGCAGCAATAAGAAGAGGAATTTTAGCTTCATTTTTTATGGTAGGATTGTTAAAAGAACAATTTAGTTCTTTTCCAAAAGATACAACTATCTGGTTGGAAGTTTTTCTTCACAAACGCTAATTATTACAAAATTATTTCAGGAACTGTGGCCTTGTAAAGACAAGGACTCGGAATGTTTTTTTCTACATTTTAAAATCAACTTCTTCTCCGCCTGTCAATTTATCTTGGGGAGCTTTCGGTTTCGCTTCTTCCAAAGGCGCAGCAGGAGGCATCGGTGCTCCACCATCAGACATTTCTACGGGGATAGGATCTTCTGCCAATGGTTTCCTACTCGCTTTAAGCGTCGTTTCTTCAAGTATCATCTCTTCTTCTTTACTAGCAAACAAATCAATATTTTCATCAAAATGATTGATCAAAGAACTGATCTCCAAATCAAATGGCGCTTTTGGATAAGCTCCGCCTGTTTCCGCTTTTTGATAGTCCGAGAGATTTTTTATACCCAGTACATCAGCACCGATAAACTGCCCCAATTGGTAATAAGATTCCCATTGAATCCGATCAAAAAACTGATCAGAAGTAGGTTCATGAGGGAAAGAAGGATGGTAGATTTTGTATTTGTAAGTTCCGTATTTCAACTCATCTGCTCGCGGAATAATGGGTTTTCCTTCTGGTGCGGACACCGAAGATTTTACGTAAACCAAAGTCCCCATTTTAAGATTATTTTTCACTTGGCTTTCTATCGCAGAAACAATTTGCTGGAAAGCATTTTTTCGATCTTCAATATTGACAACATGGCTCAACAAACGCTCTTTGATACCATTAAGCATGGCCATCGTACTTTCAAATACGACTCGAATATTGCGTTTTAATTTCAAACTTTGCATCACCGCTTTCACCTGATCTTGCTCTTGCAAATCAAGGGTATTGATTACTTCATCAATGTTATTACTCAGGTCTAAAGAATCAATTACAGTGCATAATTGCTCATGTTCTTCTTTACTCAAATGCTGTAGGGTTTCTTTTAAACTTCTGTAATTGATCAAGATTTCTACCTCTTTACCCTCCTTATCAAGCATGATGGATTCATCTTCATTTTTTACCAAAATCTCTTCCCATAATTGATTGATATTTGCTACTGCAAAACGTCGTTTGGAATAGCCATGTGAGGGTTTGGGGCGAATACATTCTTCAGGAATTTGATCTTCGCGAAAGCTCAAATCCAATCCCAATTCATTTCGAGCTCGGATGGTCAAATTCTCTAAATCTGTAAATGTAAAGGCCGGGTCTGCACCAGCGTCTATTGCAATGATGAGTCGACAACGACGGCGCAAGAGTTCGTAAACCGCCAAGTTTTCGATATGGCCACCATCAGAAATATTGAGTTTCTGATTGGAGGTTCCCATGGAAGATAAGAGTTCCTTAAAAAAATAAACGGGCCACCAAATCAATCCGCGCTTATGCGCTTGCAAAGGATTGGACACCCAAAAGCCCAAACGAGCATTAAAAATCGTCATCAATACACTAAGTAATTTATTGGAGTACATGCCCATTCCAGGATTGACGGCTGCCGCAGAAATCGTGATCGCTGCAGGTAGCGTCATGTTTTGATAATCCAAAAAACTTTTCGCAGTAGAAACATACTTGGCCAGCTTCGAACCACAGTATAGAGGCGACAACAAAAAATAATCATTGGCTTTGGCTCCTTTAAAGCGAGGGTCACTGCCATCCATAGCTTGCAAATTGAGGCAAGTATTTATCAGCGGATAGGGCGAAAGGTAATCTTCTTTTTTATCGCTTTTGGCATCAAAAAGGTCTTTGATTTTTATATTGCGAAAAGGGCCTGTAAAATGCAAAAAGGCTTCGCTCAATTGGTTTCGGTAAAAACGATGGAAACTAATATTATTGGGATTGGTAAAAAAGCCTAAGACGATGAGTAAAACGGGCAAGGCCAAATAATGATAAGTCTCCATACCATAAGCTTCCATATCTACCGCTCCAAGATCAGAGACAAAAAGCAAAGCCATCCAAAGCAGAATAATACTCACCAATCCTGCTTCAATGTTATTAAACTTTTTGGAGATTCCTAAAGAAAAACCACTCAAAATATTAGCGAAAAAATGGATTACAAAAACACCTAAAAAGACGACTCCTACGATCCAATAAAAATCATCTTTGGGCAACCATTCATGGATCACACTCAACTGTGCTTTCTTGGCAAGATTGGACAAAATCGTATAACCCATTGCGACCAAAACAATAATAATCGCTGGACTCAACAAACTCATCATCAAGCTAAAAATATACCCCACCGTAAAAATCAGCATATTCCATCGCTTCCCCCAGCCAGATCCGGGCAGCAAATATTCTCCACGCTTTCGCATATAACTGATGTGATCATCGTGGAATAATTTTTTGTAATCTCCTTCTTGCTTTAAGGTCGCTTGTACATAAGCTCCAGTATAACCGCCACCAGATACGGTCGACAAATAATCTGCTCGCTTTAAAAGACCAAACTTATTCAGCGTCTTTAGCATCCCCAAGTTGATGGTCGCCGAGCGGATTCCTCCACCAGACAAAGCGATTCCAAAACGAGTGTTATTCAATTCGTCTTTGGTCTCCTTTTTTCCATATAATTTTTGCCTCCGCAAAAGAAGATGTTCATCCTCCAATGCGATCACCTCTTCGTATTTATCTATAATAAGGGCTTGGTCCTTGGTACTCATTGATCTGCTGTTTTAAAATCTTTTGCTAATATAGTGATTATGACTAATATATTTGGATAGTTGACTTTCGCCATCTAATCCCTTTGACTTTAAATTTCAATCAAATACGGACGGATACTTGGAGAGAATTGAGAAAGGAGAGGATTTCTACTAAGTTGAAAGAAAATTCAAGGAGAAGAATTTTGTTAGCAATTTACCGCAAGGAAAACAAGCATTCTATGGGAAAGGTTTTCTATATCGATTATCCTAAAAGCAGCCATGGAGAGAATTGAAATCTCTGGCTACTTTTAGGATAAGACGGAGTAGTACTCATTAATCGACTACACTCAGCACCGATGCTCCTTCGACAACTCCTCCTCCTTTCAGTTGATTTTGAGCGACTTTATTGATTCTTACTAATGCTGGTTGTTCTTTTAATACTTGGATGTTCTTTTTCATGATCTATATTTTTATGTTTAGAAATTAATACTGCAAAGTTGTTCTACAACTACTTTACTCTAGGTCTAGGTCTAGCATTACCTATTATTTCTCCACCTTTTAGATGTTTCAATTTTGATTTACAAATCAGGATGACCTGCTTTAACTCTTGAAGCTCTTTGATCTTCTTTTTCATGATCTATATTTTATGTTTAGAAATTAATACTGCAAAGTTGTTCTACAACTACTTTACTCTAGCTTTAGGCCTAGCATTACCTATTATTTCTCCACCTTTTAGATGTTTCAATTTTGATTTACAAATCAGGATGACCTGCTTTAACTCTTGAAGCTCTTTGATGTTCTTTTTCATGATCTATATTTTTTATGTTTAGAAATTACTTATCATTGCTGTTGATCTAATCGCAGTCAATCAATCCTATCAAGGAATAGATCTCAACATTTCTCCAATCTAGCAAATATATTATTTAAGACCTACCTCCAATGAGTGAGTGTCGTCACTTACCGGATAAGTGCGACTGATTTTTGAGGGAATGAATGAGTTGACTTAGGATATTCTGGATAAATAATAGACTTATTGTTCGTTGGTGAACAACATAAAAAAGCGAAAAAGTCTAGTCCTGAAAAATTACTCCTACAAATTAGAAGTAATCAACAAATCCAGATCTGTGGATTTGATTTGAAAACGCTCGCCAAGGTACTCATTGGTCAAACAACCTTTGTAAGTATAGACGCCATGACGCAATCCTTTCTCCGTTTGAATAACGCGTTCTACGCTTCCGGTGGTCGCTGCTTTGAGTAAGATGGGCGTCAGAATATTACTGACCGCAATAGAGGCCGTCCTCGCTACCCGAGAAGCAATATTAGGAACACAATAATGAATCACCCCATGTTTTACAAAAGTGGGTCGATCATGAGAAGTCACTTCCGAGGTCGCAAAACATCCGCCCTGATCAATACTTACATCGACAATGACTGATCCTGTTTTCATTTTTGAAACGACGTCTTCACTTACGATGATTGGTGTTCGTCCGGTTTTAGAATGTATGGCACCGATGGCTACATCGGCAGTCAATAATTCTTTTTCCATCTGCAAAGGATTGAGAGAAGAAGTATTAAGTGGGCGACCGACCATACTTTGGACGCGCATCAGTTTGTAGATATTATTATCAAAAATCCGTACTTCTGCTCCGAGCCCCAAAGCGGTACGCGAGGCAAATTCAGCGACTACTCCAGCACCAAGGATGACTACTTTCGCCGGAGGCACTCCAGAAATACCACCTAGTAAAACCCCTTTTCCTTTACTCGTACTCGTCAGCAATTCTGCGGCAGTAAGCATCGCACAAAGTCCAGCCATTTCACTCATAATTCGCACGACGGGGAAAGTACCAATATCATCCATGATGTATTCCATGGCTAGGGCAATCACTCTTTTTTGTCGAAGGCGATTGAGGTAATCTGCAGTGATGATTGGCAGGTGTAGAGGAGAAAAAAGGATTTGATTGGGGCGAAGAAATTCTACTTCTTCTGAGGTTGGCGGTGCTACTTTCATAATCACATCCGCCTTATATACTTGTTCGGTACTATAGGCTATATCGGCCCCCACTTCAGAATAATCGTGATCCGAATAATTGGATTTCTCTCCAGCTCCAGCTTCCAATACAACTCGGTGGCCGTGGGCAATTAGAGAAGCTACTGATGCGGGGACTAAGGCTACTCGATTTTCCTGTAAAGTAGTCTCTTTAGGTATACCGATGTACAAATTATTGGGTTTACGCTGCACTTGCAGCATCTCCGTTTGGGTCTGGAATCGCTCTTCGGTAAAAACCTTGGGAATTGGAATTCTCTGCTGCTTCTTACTCATGCAAGTTTTTTTGGATTCTTTGATGTCTTCCGTGCAAAGTCAGTCCATTATAGAAAATCAATACTTTTTAAGACTATCGTAAAGGAACTTAAAATGACCGTGGAATAGATCAAGGAAGGTCTTTTTTTGGCGGATTAACAAGGAAAAACACAATTTGCATCATTTACTGACCTTGCTATCCTTACAAAAATAATATTTTTCGCCTTGAATCTTCAAGGATTTCAATATTTATTTTAACAGGCTCGTTTGGCCATAAATCTTCTATAATCTCTGGCCATTCAATCAAACAAAAGGAAGGGCCTTCCAAATATTCTTCAATACCGATATCTAGTGCCTCTTCTAAGGTCTTTAATCGGTAAAGATCCATGTGATAGATGTTTTTTTCTTCCCCTTCTTCGGGGTAAGAGTATTCATTGATCAAGGAAAATGTTGGACTAGTAATTCGCCCTTCTACGCCTAAATGTCTACAAATGGATTGGATAAATGTTGTTTTTCCGGCTCCTATTTCTCCTGTAAAAAGTAATTTTCTTCGATCTCCTGCAAATTCCAGCAATACCGGAACTAAGGCGTCCAATTGATCAATATTTTGAATATGGTGTTCCATAAATTGACTCGTCCTGATTTGATATTTTATTCAATGGAGGGCAAAGATATTCTTATCCGACTAGACCTGCAACTGTCTTTCTTTGATCTTCATCAAAATCCCGTGCTTGGGTTTTAAGGTAATCAGGGCTTGCAATTCGGCTTTAAAACCCGGAAGCAAAGAAAAATCAAACTGGCGAACCAGCATCGCTAATAAAACCTGCATTTCCATCATTGCAAAATTATTGCCGATGCACATTCTCGGCCCCGCACCAAAAGGCAAGTAATGCCAACGAGATCTTTCTTTGGCTAGATCTGGCGCAAAACGATCGGGATCAAATTGATCTGGATTTTCCCAAAGATCCGGATGACGATGCAAAGCATAAATACTCATAAAAATAAGTGCCTTTTTAGGAATGGCTTGTCCTTCGATTTCATCTTCCTTTAAGGATTCTCTACCAATGGCCCAAGCGGGTGGATAGAGCCGCATGCTTTCTTCAATGACTTGCTTGGTATAGGATAAATCTCTTAACTCTGCAAAAGTAGGACTGCGATCTCCTAGCACCTGAGCAATTTCTTCTCGGAGTTTTTTTAGAACCTCGGGATGTTGGGCAAGGAGGTAAAGACTCCAAGAAAGAGCATTCGCAGAAGTTTCGTGACCAGCTGCATAGATCGTCATGGCTTCGTCGCGGAGTTGTTGATCCGACATCCCTTCTCCCGTATCGGCATCTTTGGTTTCAACCAACATGGTCAACAAATCCATAGGAGGAGCATCGCTCGCTCTTCGTTGATTGATCAGGTCTTGCACCAGATTATCAAATTCTCCAAGTTCGCTAAAAAATTTCCGCCGTTCCCCATTTATAAAAGTCCAAGGAATTCTAAGAGGGTGATGGATACAGTTGATAATGTATTCCTGGGTAGAAGACATGGTCTCGTACAACTTTTGTTCATCCCCTTGATTATCGGCATGAAAAAGAGTTTTGAGTACAATATCAGCGGTGACCTTCATCATTTCAAAGGCGACATTAAACTCTTGTTTTTCTTGACATTCTTGTTGAAGATTTTTTATATATTTTTCAGAAACCTCCACCATCATTTCAAAGAGTCCCAATAGTTTTTCCTTGTGGAAAGCCGGTTGTGCCAATCGCCTTTGTTTTCGCCAGAAATCACCTTCGCTGGTGACCAGACCATTTCCCAGCGCTAGCTTGAGCTGATCATAAGCCGGACTTTTTTTATAGTTTTTTTGATTGCTTTGCAGGATGTATTTAAAAACATCCGGATTGGAGATGATGAATATTTTTTTGAAAAGCAAGTGGGTATAAAAGAAGTCACCGACCTCTTTTCCTTTTGTGACCGAAAAGATCAAAGGGCTACTCAAAAACTCTTTCTGTCGAGCGAAGTAGCCCTTACCTTTATAGTAAGGAATAGCGTCTATTGATTTGGGCATTTCAGAATATTTTTTCAGGCCGTCAAATTAAGATTAAAAAAAGGGATTATTAGCACCTCCTTTTCCCTAAAGTTAGCCTTTTATTCTGAATTCCAATAGTTAGAAATCACTTCACATGTCCCCAGTTTTCCCCTCGTTCTATTCGGTTCAACTGCATATAAGTAATCCCAAAGCTTTTGGCTAGTATGGTCTTCTTGGTTTTGCCCTCCTTGATTCTTTTTTTAAGTAAGCGAACCTTACTTTCTGTCATTTTGGTATTAACGGATCGCTTGCGATTGTCAGGTTCATAGACACCAGCTTCAATTTGCCGTTGGGTCAATTCTTTTCGAGTCAACCATTCTAAATTCCTCCAGTGGTTATTTGTTTTATCTCCATCTTTGTGCACTACAAATGTTTTTTCATCGTTTGCTTTTTCAATGAAACTTTCTGCTACAAACTTGTGGATGTAAACGGAGAAATGTTGGCTACTAGCCAAACGAATATCCAACTTTTTATAACCACTCGTTAGACGAGATCCTTTTAAGAAATTTTCAACCTTAGTCTCTTTATCAATGCTTTTGATTCTACCAAAATCAGAGATATAATAGTTACACCTTTTTGTAGGTTTACTGGGTTCAAGTTGTTTCCACCTTTCATTCCAGAAGCTACCTTCCATTTTTAAACTCATTTTTTACGCGCTTTTTACAAATACAAAATGCCAAAGCTTCCACCCAAAAGGGCAAAGCATGGAGTATGAAATAAACAGGTTGCAGAGACTCTATTTTCATATGCCATAGACTGACAGTATGATTGAATCAACTGTTCCTAATGTTTCTTTATTTTATAAATCTCTCTCAATAAGAACCTTTACAAGGGTATAAAGGCCATTTAGTTGTTGAATAAAAAGAAGCCTCTACACCATTAGGCGAACTTAAATTTAACTCAAAAAAAACTCTTTTTCAAGAATTTAGACCTTTTAGTTAAATGAAAAGAGTCGGACTTATTTCTTCAACGCTAGTTTGTTAATATCACTATTCACTCTGCTATGGACTAGTATTTCCTTTGTTATTAATTAGTCGAAAAACAGAGTCTCTCTTTATTTACAACTCTAAAATAGAAAATTTTTATCGGACAAACATAGAAACGGCATCAGATAAACCATCTTTATAATTTTTACCAACATCTAACTTAGCTTCATTTTCCATTACAACATAGCTATCACGACCTTTAGAATACCTTTTTATGTAGGTCAAATGGATAATTGTAGACCTATGAATACGAACGAAAGGAGTTCCTTCAAAAATAACTTCACACTCCTTCAAACTACTGGTACAAATCATGGTCGAATTATCAATTAAATGAATTTTCGAATAACGTCCTTCTGATTCAATGTAATTAATTTCATTTAGATTGAGGTACAATAAACCATTCTGTGTAGGCAAAATCAGCCGCTGAGATTTCTCATTACTCAGATTCGTTTTAAGCGCATTGATTCGCTCTTTCAGGTTGGCCATTTTTCGCATTTTTTCTACCCGCTCCACTACTTCAATCAACTCGTCAATATCAATAGGTTTTAGTAGATACCCAATTGCAGAAGCTTTAAAAGCCTGAATAGCGTAGCGTTCATAGGCCGTTGTAAATACAATCTCAAAAGTGAGTTCATCAAAAAACTCAATCAATTTGAAGCCAGAGTAATTGGGCATTTCGATATCTAAAAAAACCACATCTGGCTGATGTACATTAATAGCTTTCACTCCTGACAAGACATCATCTGCAGTCCCTACAATTGTCACATTAGGACAATATTCTTCAATAAACTGTTGAAGAATCCTTCGGCCCCTGGCCTCATCATCGACAATAATTGCTTTTAGCATGCTTTAGGGTTTTGATAGCTTTTCTATTTCCGATTTTACTTTACTTTGCCTTTCCCAAAAGGCTTTATTCAATTCAATATAAAGCGTCACTCTTGTTCCTATAGCCAGATCATTTTTATCTTTCAAATCTTCTACAAGCACATTGAGTCGTTCTTGGTGAGTTGAATTAAGTAAGTCCAATCGGTTTTTGGTTAGCCCCATTCCTGTTGAATGATGAGGGCGACCATTTCTAATTTGAATTTCTTTTGCTCTTTTACGCCCCACCCCATTATCTTCTACCATCGCTACAAGGTAAGGTTCTTCCCATTTAAAACTGACAAAAAGTTTTTTCAAGCCTCTACGATGCATCAATCCGTGGATAATGGCATTCTCCACATAAGGTTGAATTAAAAGGGAAGGAATTTTTACTTCTTGTGTATTCAGCCCCGAAGCAATATCAAATTGGTATTCAAAATCTTTTTCAAAACGCAAAGCTTCCAGACTTAGGTATAATTCTAGGGATTCAATTTCGTTTTGCAAAGCCACTTCGTCTTTATCAGACATATTCAAAGTACCCCGCATCAACCGAGAAAACTGAGAAAGGTATCGATTGGCAGAACGTTTATCATCTCGGATAATAAGCTCCTGAATAGAGTTGAGCGCATTGAAGAGGAAATGAGGATTCATACGAGCGCGAAGCGCGACGAGTTGAGAGTTTTTTAGCTTTTCCTGTATTTCATTTCGCCTTTGGGAATCTTCGATAATTGCCCGCACAAAGATGGCTCCAAGAGCGGCAGCAATCAAAACGATTCCCAAGTAAAACCACCATTCCTCCCAGTAGGCTTTAGAAATTCGAAAAGTCAGCACCTTTTCATCTGACCAAAAAGTATTTCGGGTTTGCGCTCGTACTCGAAATACATACTCCCCTGAGGGAAGAGAAGGATATTGAGCAACCCCCAATCGAGTCGACACCCAATCTTCGTCGATGCCTTCCATTTGATATTCGTAATTCAACTCTTTCGCATGTCGAAGTGCGATACCCGCAAATTCAATTTTGATATTATTCTGCTCATACGTCAAATCGTATTCTTCTACAATCGCAGTATCTTTTTCCTGTATTTTAACGCTAGACAAATACAACTTCACAGGCAGTTCCAAAAAACTACTGGTATCTCTAAAAATAGCAAGCCCTTTATTGGTGGCCACAAAGATTCTATCTTTATTTTTGGCAATATCGTTTACTTCAATAGAAGGTAAGCCCTCATCTTTTCCAATCGAAAAAATCGAAGAAAAATCTTTTAAGTTGATTTGGTTGACCCCAAGGCCTGTAGCGATCCAAGCAAACTTATCATCGAGCAATATTTTGCGGCAATGATTGCTCTCCAAACCATTCCCTGCATGAAAATGATGAATAATTTGACCGTTTTTGTATAGAAAAAGTCCTCCAGTAAGGGTCGCGACCCAAAGCGTAGAATCTTCCGCAAGGTGGATATCTTGAATTTCTTGTTGAAGGAGACTATCCTCAATAAACTTCATTGCTCCATCAGCATAATGATAAAGTCCTTTTGTGGTTCCAAACCAAGCACTATTCAGACCTGCAGGTTCGACTGCGTAAGTCCTTTCATTCAATAAACGTCTAAAGGTTCCATCTTCTTCATAGACCCCCGCGACACTACTTGCTCCCACCCACAATCTTCCAATCTCCCCATACCTAATCGCTTTTAGGTACATCGATTTATTAAGGGTTTGAACTTGGAAGGTAGTGTCTATTTCCCAAAGTTTTTTGGTCGCCAAAAATATTTTTCGCTGCGCTGGATTAGTCGTTATTTCATAAACTCTTTCTTCATCATTCCCTAGATATTCTTCTTTTAGCAATTGATAATTTTCATCAAAAATTTTGAACAGGCCATCATCATAACCTAGGATGATCAAACCAGAAGAATCAGTATCCACTGCGGTTAAGATCGTTCCAATATTTTTGTTTGGAAGTATTTGGGTATTAAGATCTGGAAGATAATAAAGTCCATTTCCTTCGGTGCCCAGCCAATAGCCTCCATGCTGGTCATGGTGAATGCTTCCCACAATAATCCCATCCAATAACCGATTTAATTTTGGATTGGGAAGATGCGCATCTTTAACGAAAAAAAGACCTTCGGTTCGAGTAGCAATCCATAGATTGTGATCGTGGTAAAACATATGAATGATCTCTGAATTGATTTGATCTTTAAATTCATCGAAAGCGGTAAAGAGACTATCTTTTTCTAAATCATAGCGATAGAGTTTATTCCGCAAAGAAAAAAGGAGGTCTTTTTCATAAGTAATACCATTCGCTGGTAAGCTAATAAAAGGTTGGGCAAAAGGTCGAAACTCTAATTGATAGTTTTCAAAATGTCCAATGCCAACATTAGAAATCAAATACATCGAACTATCTGCTCCAACAACCATAGATTCGCATCTTTCTAAATCTTTTCTTTCATATAAAATTTGATGTATTTCCTTGCCTTCTTCACTATGTATTTCTACTACAACTTTTCCTTCCGACAAAAACCAATCATTTCCCAGTTTATCTTCTTTATAATTGACAAACTGGATATAGGGAGAGGTCCCCTTTCTCTTTATGATATAATTTTCTCCATCATAACATCCAACATTGGCCACCAAATCAATTAGCCATAAATTCCCCTTCGAATCCACCTCCAATTCTACCACCTCTGCGACTAGTCCTTGCGCGATAGGATCTTTCTCAAATTGATTGCCATCAAAACGACACAATCCACCTTCTGAAGAAATCCAAATAAAGCCTTCCCTATCCTGAGTAATGTCATAAATAAACGAGCTCGGAAGACCATCCTCAACCGTGTATTGATTCATCGCAAAGGTTTGACCAGTCAATTCCCCGAACGGGAAAAAACAAAGCAAAATCCAAAGGTTTTTCAATTCTTTCCAGCGCTCCAAAAAATTATGATTTTGACAAAAGAGGAATAAGAACTATGCAAAAAATAAAGTCCTTTTCTAACAGACTTATTTCTTCAACATTAATAAATAAAAATAAAATATCAACCCAAAGCAAGAATATCTATAAAATCTTTGCACTTTCTATACTAAAGGGCAACAGCAAGTTAACAAATTCCACTCAAAAATTTGGTTTTTCTATTTCCAAAAAGCTTTAAAAATCAAGGTGTTAGCGCATTTTCATGCTTAAAAAACAGTTTTTCCACCACCTTGAGCAAAATAGTCCTCAAGTTTACTTCATTTAGCCCTTTCTTATCCCTTTTTGGCTTTAAAATCTGGGAAAAAACCCCTATATTTGCAGGATGGAATCGACAGAAAAAAAGCAAGATTTAGAAACTCCGAAAGGAGATTATGGTGCGAATAATATTCAAGCACTGGAAGGCCTTGAGGCAGTTAGAAAACGTCCCGGAATGTACATCGGAAGCACCGATGGCAAAGGGCTTCACCATTTGGTCTGGGAGGTCATTGATAACTCTATTGATGAGCACCTCGCAGGACACTGTTCACATATCCAAACTTTCATCAACGAAGACAACTCTATCACCGTAAAAGATAACGGAAGAGGAATCCCAACAGGTATGCATAAGAAGCTGCAAAAGTCAGCTTTAGAAGTGGTAATGACGGTCTTACACGCTGGTGGAAAATTTGATAAAGACACTTATAAAGTATCTGGTGGTTTGCACGGAGTTGGAGTTTCCTGTGTCAACGCTCTTTCCTCTAAACTTACTGCGACGGTACATCGCGACGGTAAAATTCACGAACAAGAATACAGCGAAGGTAAACCACTCGCATCGGTTAAAGAAACCGGAACAACAGATGTTACAGGTACCACGATTACCTTTAAGCCAGATGCAGAAATTTTTGAAACCCTCATCTACAAATACGACACCTTAGCAACTCGGATGAAGGAGACGGCTTTCCTAAACAGTGGCCTTCACCTTACCCTCACCGACCTAAGAGATTTGGATGAAAAAGGCGAACCTCGCTTTGAAGAATTTTATTCAGAAGGAGGCTTACTTGAGTTTGTAACTTATCTCGACGAAGCGAGAACCAAACTTATCGAATCACCAATTCATGTTTCCGGTAAGGAAGAAAATGTAGAAGTGGAAGTCGCCATGTCTTATAATACTGGCTTCAAAGAAAATCTCCACTCTTATGTCAATAATATCAACACCCGCGAAGGAGGTACTCACGTAGCTGGTTTTCGACGTGCAGTGAATCGTGAATTTGACAAATACGCCAAAGACAATGGCCTTTTCAATAAAGTAAAATTCAAAATATC